>DFBW01000141.1:1136-9128 GCA_002366775.1 Roseovarius sp. UBA3070
CCCGGTTGGGTGGATATGACGAAGACGAAGTGCCTGACGAAGATCAGATGGCCGAGCTGGGAGCCGCCGATCTGGACGGGCCATTGCACCTGCTGCTAGGCGTGAAACCCGATGTCATTTTGTATGGGTGCACCTCTGCCACCCTCGCGCATGGCCCGGCGTTTGATCGTGATTTAAGTGCCAGGATCAAAGACCTTAGTGGGGCTCAGACCGTCACTGCTGCGGGGGCTTTGGTGCATGCGCTACGCGGCCTTGAGGCCACCCAAATCGCCTTTGCTTCGCCCTATGTGGCCAGCCTCAATGACCGTGCGATTGCGTTCCTGGCGGATGAAGGGATTGCCAGCGTTTCGCGTGCAGATGTTACCGAGCGTTTGGGCAATGCCGGGCAGGGGGCCATGCCACCGGATGCTGTGGTGAAACTGGCGTTGCAGGCAGATAGCCCACAAGCGCAAGTGGTGGTGTTGTCGTGCACCGATATGCGCTCAACCGAAGTGATCGCGGAAATTGAAAACCAACTTGGCAAACCCGTGGTGACATCAAATCAGGCAATGATGTTCCAAACCATGCAATTGCTGGGCTTGGATGAAGTGCCCAAGGGCTTTGGCCGACTGTTTGAAAGTAACGCACATTGACATCGCCCCAACGAAAAATTGCCCAACCGAATGATGCGCAGTTTGCCCGCATTGCCGAGTTTGTACTCGATCGTGATCTGGCGGTGCCCGAAGCTGCCCTGCGCCATTGCGCCACGTTGCTGATCGACACGCTGGGCGTGGCCGCGGGGGCAACTGTGCTGGATGTGGGCCGCATCGCCCGTGATCATGCCGCTGAATTCCATGCAGCCGGATCCGAGGCGAGTGCCGCAACAATGCTGTTTGATGGGCGGCGCGTCAGCATTCCGGGGGCGGCTTGGGCCTTGGTCACGCAAATTGACAACCTGGATGGGCATGATGGGTATATGCCCACCAAAGGACATATCGGATGCGCTGTGGTGCCGACACTGTTCGCCTTTGCGCAACATTATCCTGACCTGACAGGCCCTCAGGCGCTGACAGCCCTGGCTATGGCTTACGAAATCAGCGCCTGCGCCGGAACTGCGTTGCATGCCACGGTCAGTGATTATCACACGTCCGGTGCATGGAATGCCTTGGGTGTGGCGGCGCTGGGCTGTCGGTTGAAAGGCGCGGATGCAGGCATGTTGCGCCACGCGCTTGGCATCGCCGAATATCACGGCCCCCGCAGCCAGATGATGCGCGAGATCGACAATCCAACCATGCTGCATGATGGCTCGGGTATGGGCGCGATGGTTGGGGCCAAGGCGGCATTGCTGGCGATGCGTGGCTTCACCGGTGCCCCCGCCATCACAGCCGAAGCCGAGGAGGCCGCCGAATACTGGCAAGACCTTACGACGCAATGGACCGTGGCATTGAACTACATCAAGCCCTACCCCTGCTGCCGCTGGGCCCATGCTGCGATAGATGCCGTGCGCCAGTTGATGCTCTCGGACGGGGTGAGCGCTGACAACGTGGCCTCTATCGAAGTGCACACATTTGACGAGGCCGCCCGCCTGTTTGCGGGCCTGCCCGAAACCACCACACAAGCGCAATATTCGATGAATTTTGTCATCGCCACGATGCTGAAACACGGCCATATTGCACCGGGTCATATTGAGGGCGCGGGATTAAACGACCCTGACATTGCAGCACTTATTCCCAAGGTCAAAGCCATGCCTGTGGATCATCACAATGCGCGTTTTCCGGCGGGCCGCTGGTCGGATGTGGAGGTGGTGCTCACAGATGGTCGCCGCTTGAATTCGGGTGATGTGACCGCACGCGGCGGACCGGATGCCTGGATGAGCGACACCGAAGTTGAAGAAAAGTTTCATGTGTTTTGCTCTGGTGTACTCAGTGATGCGCGCAGTCGGGCCATCTGGGCGATGCGCGACCGCTTGCTTGACCCCTCCAGCCGCTTCACAGACCTTGCAAGCCTGATCCAGCAACCCGGAGATGCGATATGACCACCCCCCCTCGTGTGATCGTGCTTGACAGTGATCCCGCCCCGATGATGCAAAGCCTTGCCCAAGCGATGCCAGATGTCATAGCTGAGGCTTGTGACAGCTATGAAGCGATGCATGATCTGGTGCCCGCGTTCAAACCCGATGTGGTTTACTCCGTCACCTTCGCAGGGCGTGCGGGGTATCCGTGTGCACCGCTTTATGGCCCGGATGGCCCGGCTTGGATTTCTGTGGGTGGCTCTGGCGTGGATCATCTTGAAACCTGGGATACCGATAAGCTGAGCGTGACCAATTCGGCTGGTGTTGCCTCGTCGATGATGGCGGAATATGTCTTTGGCTCTTTGCTGCATTTCACGTTGGATATTGATGGGTTGGCGGCTGATCGCGCTGCCGGCCACTGGCAAGCCGGGCGGCTGATGCGGCCCCTGCAAGGCAAGACGATGTTGATCGTGGGCCTTGGCCATACCGGGCAGGCTGTGGCCAAACGCGCCAAGGCGTTTGATATGCATGTCATTGGCACCCGCGCACGGCCTCTCCCTATGCAAGATGTGGATGAGGTGCACGCCAGCGGTGATCTGGACCAGCTGTGGAAACGCGCCGATTTCGTGGTGATCTCAGTGCCATTGTTGCCCAGCACACGCGCCATGGTTGACGCCCGCGCCTTTGCAGCGATGAAGCCCAGCGCCATATTGGTTGATGTGTCACGCGGCGGTGTCGTGGACAGCGATGCATTGGTTAACGCCCTGCGCGCCGGTGCCATTGCACATGCCGCCTTGGATGTGTTCCCAACCGAGCCCTTACCCGAGGACAGCCCCGTCTGGGCGTTGGAGAACGTGATCATCTCTCCGCATTGCTCGGCGGTGTTTGAGGGCTGGGCAGCACGGTCATTCGATATGTTTCTGGACAATTTGCGCCGCTGGCGTGCTGGGGAACCCTTGCATAATATCGTGGACCCGGCGCGCGGCTACTGACGCATGATTGTCTTCCTGCTCTGACATTTCTATTCTGTCCCTCCCTACGGAGGAACAATGCACAGGGTTCAGGTCATATTGGCGTTTTTGGCGGCGGTGGTCATTTTTTCCGCCGGGGTTTGGTGGATTGGCTATCGCTCGGCCATCGGCCAGGTATCTGATCAAGGTGCCGCTGTGCTGCGCTCAGCCTCGGATCGGTTGGCCGGGCAGCTTAGCCGGTATCGCCTGTTGGCCGTCACAATGGCTGATCATCCTGATATTGTCGCTTTGGCAAATGGTCAGGGCAGCCCTGCCATTGTGGAGCCGCTTTTGTTGCAAACAGCTGACTTCAGCGGCGCGCTTGAGATCTCGTTTCTGTCGCCCTCAGGTCAACGCATTGCCAGTTCAGCAGGTGATCAGGGGGCCACGCAGGGCGCCGACCAAACAGTATTACAACGCCCGATGACCGGGGCGCTTGGGTTCAGCCATGGCCAATCTGACGACCGGACCCTGCGGGACTTTGCCTTTCTGGCCCCTGTACACACCCCGACGGGAATTGCAGGCACCCTGGCTGTGCGTGTCGATATGGAAACGGTCGAAGAATCCGATTGGCGTGGCGCGCCACAAGTGGTTCTGTTCACCGATGACACCGGTCTGATATTCATTTCCAACCGCTCAGAGTTGTTGTTCCGGCAATTCTCGCCCACTGAAAAAGGCACAGGGTTTGGCCCTGACCAAAGCTGGCAGGTGCGGGGGCTGACACTGTGGTCCACCTCCGAAAGCCGCTATGTGCCGGACCGCGCTGTGTACGAAACGCTGCCTCTGCCAGTGATTGGTATGACCGGGCATTCATTGATTTCCACCCGCCCGGCAGAACGTATCGCCCTGTTGCAGGCGGCGGTAACGGCTGCACTTTGCCTGGCCTTCGGCGCGATCCTGTTCTGGGCGACAGAACGCAGACGCACGCTTGCCCAGGCCAATACCCGGTTGGAAATGCGTGTGGCCGAGCGCACGCAAGAGCTGACCCACACCAATACCCAACTGCGCCAGGAAGTCACCGAACGACAGGACGCCGAAGCGGCGCTGCGCCGCGCTCAGGCCGATCTGGTGCAAGCGGCCAAACTCTCGGCGCTTGGCCAAATGTCAGCAGGCATCAGCCACGAGTTGAACCAGCCCCTGATGGCGATCCAGTCCTTTTCGGAAAACGCCCAGCTGTTTATGGACAAGGATCAACCCGAGCAGGCCCACGCCAATCTGGGCCGCATCGCTGAACTGTCACGCCGCATGGGCCGGATCATCAAAAACCTGCGCGCCTTTGCTCGCCAGGAAACCGAGCCGATGACACGCGTTGATATTGCGGCCGTTATTCAGGCTGTGTTGGAACTGGCCGAAACTCGTATCTCAAATGAGGCTGTTCGCCTTGAATATGAGCCATCCAAAACGCCGGTCTTTGTGCACGGAGGAGAAGTCCGCCTGCAACAGGTGATCATGAACCTTTTGAGCAATGCTATGGATGCCATGGGCGGACAAAATGACAAGCTGATTGAGATCGGGATTACCGCCGATGCCGGGAATATTCTGGTCAATATTCGTGACAACGGGCCGGGTCTGGATGACCCCGAAAAGATCTTTGATCCGTTCTATTCCACCAAGGAAGTTGGTCAATCCGAGGGCATGGGACTGGGGCTGTCGATTTCATATGGATTGGTTCAAAGTTTTGGCGGCGCCATCACTGGGCGCAATCATCCCCAAGGTGGGGCGATCTTTCAGATCAAACTGGCCGCGGCCCACATTCAGGAGGCCGCAGCATGAGCGCGCGTGTGTTATTGGTGGATGACGACCAATTCGTACGCGAGGCTTTGGGTCAGACTCTGATATTGGCCAATTACAGCGTGACCGTCGCCGCCAGCTTTGTTGAGGCCAAGGAACACATCACACCTGAGTTCGAGGGTGTGATCCTGTCGGATATTCGGATGCCGGGTAAAGACGGATTTGACCTGCTGGCCTACGCGCGCCAAATAGACAGCGCCCTGCCGGTTATTTTGCTGACAGGTGAAGGCGATATTCCCATGGCCGTGCGCGGCATGTCGGATGGTGCCTATAGTTTTCTGGAAAAACCCTGCCCTCCTAAAGAACTGCTTTCGGTGGTTGAACGGGCCATGCAAACCCGCCAACTGGTGTTGGAAAATCGTAAGTTGAAGCACCGGTTGGAAACCGGCGATGCCGCGGCCCGGCTGCTGTTTGGCACGTCGCATCTGGCCGATGCCCTGCGCCAGAGTGTTCGCGCCGCTGCCCGCACAAATGCTGCAATTCTGATCACAGGTGCACCGGGTGCGGGCATCGCCAAAGTGGCCCATGTGATCCATCTTCTTGCATCTGCTGATCTGCCATTTGAAAGGCGTGCTGGCTCGGTGCTCACCCCAGGGGGTCTTGCCGATGCAGTGTCTTTGGCCGGGTCGGGCACCCTGTTTATTGATGAGGTAGCCTGCCTGCCCCCCGACACCCAGCTTGCGATCTATGACGTATTGGATCCCGGCATTGGCCCTCGCCCTCGCATATTAGGTGGCAGCTATCGTGATGTGGAAGCCGAGGCACATGCCGGGCGTTTCAATCCCGATTTGTTTTACCGGCTAAACGTTGTGTCTGTGCATATTCCGGCGCTCAAGGACCGGCCCGAGGATATCCCAGTGTTGTTTCGCCACTATGTGCAATCTGCATCAGAACAAGCGCAACTGCCGCAGCCCGAGATCCCACCAGATGTGGTCAGCCGCCTGATGTCGCGTGATTGGCCGGGCAACGCCCGCGATCTGATGAACGCAGCCACGCGGTTTGTGCTGGGTCTGTCTGATTTCGATTCATCAAAGGCGCTGGGCCTGTCCGATCAGATGATGCAGGTCGAAAGCGCTTTGCTTGTTCAGGCCCTGCGCCAGCACGCTGGCAATGCCACTGAGGCCGCCAAAGCGCTGCGACTGCCCCGCAAAACCTTTTATGACAAACTTGCGCGCCACGCCATTCGTGCCGAAATCTATCGTGGTTAAGCCCCCTGGCGTTGCCGCGCTCTGGCGGCCTGCTTTGCCAGCAATCAGGGCCAGTTGGGTGTGCGGATACACGCACATCCATCATCCCGACATGTGTGAGATTCCGCCCACTTGCGCGAAATCGAGACATCAGACCACAGGCAGGAATGGCGTAACCTATTGTTTCGTTATCGTTTTACTTGTGCTGGGACACCCCTTCCCGTTCCCCTTGCGGTAATGCCTCTCCTGCGCTCAAATGACGGTATTCGCATCTGAAAAGGTGCTGATTGCCTGTGAAATGATCGATTCGGGAGGAAAAAGATCATGAAATTCCTATCCACAGTTGCCGCCGCCGCATTGGCCCTTGGCGTGACAACCACCACCACATTTGCCGCCTGTGACGAAGGCGAGGTTGTGATTAAATTCAGCCACGTTACCAACACCGACAAACACCCCAAAGGCATCGCCGCCTCGTTGCTGGAGCAACGCGTCAATGACGAAATGAACGGCAAAGCCTGCATGGAAGTGTTCCCCAACTCGACGTTGTATGATGACAACAAAGTGCTTGAGGCGTTGTTGCAGGGTGATGTGCAACTGGCAGCTCCTTCGCTGTCAAAATTTGAGGCATTCACCAAAAAATACCGCATTTTCGATCTGCCATTCATGTTCAAAAACATTGACGCCGTGGATACGTTTCAGGCGTCTGATGCCGGGCAAGCGCTGAAGGACAGCATGCAGCGCCGTGGCCTGCAAGGTCTGGCCTTTTGGCACAATGGCATGAAACAGATGTCAGCCAACGTGCCACTGATCGAACCAACAGATGCCAACGGCCTGCGCTTTCGCGTGCAATCATCTGATGTGCTCGTCGCCCAAATGGAAGCCATCGGCGGTAGCCCGCAAAAAATGGCCTTCTCAGAAGTCTACGGTGCGCTGCAACAAAAGGTTGTCGATGGTCAGGAAAACACCTGGTCCAATATCTACGGCAAGAAGTTCTTTGAAGTGCAGGATGGTGTGACCGAAACCAACCACGGTATCATTGATTATCTGGTGGTGACGTCGGTGGAGTGGCTCGACAGTCTTGAGCCGGACACCCGTGATCAGTTCCTGACGATTCTTTCTGAGGTGACCGCGACGCGGAACTCCGAAAGTTTCAGCGTGAACCAAGCGGCGCGTCAATCGGTGCTGGATGCCGGAGGAGTCGTGCGTGAACTGAGTGCTGAACAGCGCCAATCATGGGTGGATACGATGAAACCCGTTTGGGCACAGTTCGCCGATGATGTCGGTCAGGAAAACATCGACGCCGCACAAGCGATCAACGAAGGCAGCTAAGCTGTCAAATGCAGGGCCGGCCCACCACCGCTGGCCCTGCATCAGGTATCGCGCCGTGGGAGGAACACATCATGCATCCCAAACAGGGTGAGACATTCATCGACCGGCTTGAGGAAAACCTCATTGCCATATTGCTGGGCACCATGACGCTGATCACTTTTGCCAATGTGATCGCGCGCAAAGGCTTCAATTCCAACATCCTTTGGGGGCTGGAACTGACGGTGTTCCTGTTTGGTTGGCTGGTCTTGTTGGGCGCATCCTATGCGGTCAAGAAAGGCGCGCATCTGGGTGTGGATGCCATCATCAACATGGTCTCGCGGCCGGTGCGCCGGATTCTGGCCCTCATTTCGGTTGCGATCTGCATCATATTTTCCCTCCTGCTGCTCAAAGGCGCATGGGATTATTGGGCCAATTTCGCCAACCTGCCCGCCACCGAAGGGCGCTGGTTTCCCCTGGGGTTTGAGGACAAGTTCCTCGCCAAGGGCTGGTATGAAGTGGATGACATCCCCCATCCCGCCTTCCTGAAATGGATGGAAGACGTATTTAACGAAGGCGAAAGCTATTCCAAAATGCCGCGGCTCATTCCTTATGCCGTGCTGCCATTGTCTATGGGTCTGCTTTTGTATCGGTTTATCCAAATCGCCGTTGCTGTCTGGATCGGCAAAGTCGATCGTATCGTCGCCAG
>DFBW01000141.1:9260-10903 GCA_002366775.1 Roseovarius sp. UBA3070
CACTACACCCTGCTTGCCATCCCGTTTTTCATCCTCGCCTCCAGCTTTATGTCCACCGGTGGCGTGGCACAGCGGATCATCCGCTTTTCCATTGCCTGCGTTGGGCATCTGCGCGGGGGGTTGGCCATTGCGGGCGTGTTTGCCTGTATGATGTTTGCCGCTTTGTCAGGGTCATCCCCGGCCACTGTGGTTGCCATCGGGTCTATCGTGATCGCCGCGATGAAACAGGCCGGCTACACCAAGGAATTTGCCGCTGGCGTGATCTGTAACGCCGGCACGCTTGGCATCCTTATTCCGCCGTCTATTGTCATGGTGGTCTATGCCGCCGCGGTCGAAGTGTCCGTGGGCCGGATGTTTCTGGCTGGCGTGATCCCCGGCCTTATGGCGGGTGGCATGCTGATGGTTGCCATCTATGTCATGGCCCGGATCAAGAACATGCCCGCGGGCGAATGGCGCGGCTGGAGCGAGATTGGCGCATCCTTCCGCGATGCCGCCTGGGGCCTTTTGTTGATCATCATTATCATGGTGGGCATCTACGGCATCCCCGGCGTAACCGGCGCGTTCTTCACCCCGACAGAAGCCGCCGCTGTGGCATCGGTCTATGCGTTTTTCGTGGCCTGTTTCATCTACCGTGACATGGGCCCCCTGGCGGCGCGGAATGGGGGCGAACGCCTCAGCCTCATGCAAAAGCCAACAGCTTTGCTGAGCGCTTTCACCCATGTTGACACCCGCCGCACCCTGTTTGAAGCGGGCAAGCTGACCGTCACCCTGATGTTTGTGATCGCCAATGCGCTGATCCTGAAACATGTGCTGACCGAGGAACAAATCCCCCAAGCCGTGGCCAACGCCATGTTATCCGCAGGCTTCGGCCCGGTGATGTTTCTGGTCGCGGTCAACGTGATCCTGCTGATCGGCGGGCAATTCATGGAGCCCTCCGGCCTGTTGGTCATCGTCGCGCCTCTGGTGTTTCCCATTGCGATTGAGCTGGGCATTGATCCCATTCATCTGGGCATAATCATGGTGGTCAACATGGAAATCGGGATGATCACACCACCTGTGGGGCTGAACCTCTTTGTCACCTCCGGCGTGGCCGGCATGCCAATGATGAGCGTGGTACGCGCCGCATTGCCCTTCTTGGGTGTGCTGTTCATTTTCCTGATCATGGTCACCTATATCCCTTGGATCTCTACCTATCTGCCCAACTCACTGATGGGGCCTGAAATTGTCCGATAGCCGCGTCGGAACCGCGACACCGCGTTAACCTTGTGTTGCAGTTCTGGTTGACCTGCGAACTCGATTGTGGCCCACTCCGGCTGGGTAATTGTGGAATTCGGTTATGATGTTTTTGGTTGGTTTGATGGGCCTCATGGCCGTAGGCGCCACGGCGATCTATGGGTTTGACGGCTCATCAACCGAAGATGATAGTGATCCATCACTCAGAAGCGGCCCTGATGATGAGCACAATGAAGACGCCGAATCCGACGGTCTGAGCAACCTCATTCTTGACGAAGAACCAGATGTTTTGCCTGACGATGGTACCATCGACTGTGGCGGCGAAGATGATGACACCATCGAAGGAACAGCGGGTCTTGATCAACTGAACGGTTATGAAGGCAATGACGAAGTTCACGGCCTTGAAGGCG
>DFBW01000315.1:0-882 GCA_002366775.1 Roseovarius sp. UBA3070
TGATAAACCTCCTCGGGAACGCTCGTCTCGTAATACTCCAGATAGGCGGTCCACAATGCGCGCCATGCGGCTTCATCGCTGGGCTCAATCGGGCGAATGGTCAGACTCATCAGAGTATCCTTGGCTACTGTTGATCCCAGTTTGCTGAGAAACACCCTGCGTTACCAGCGGATTGTGGCCTTTGGACGGGCATATATGTGCCGAAAGATTTGCGATTGGCATCAAAATACCCCATGTGAAAGGGAAGGACCGCGGTACAAACACCGTGGCGCAACAAAAACGGAGCAGCCAAGTGACCCTCAAACCGATCCTGAATGCCACATTGCTGGCCCTTGCCCTGACAGCAGCACCGATGGCCATTGTCGCGCAAGAACAAGCACCGATCACGGCCGAAACAGTGACCGACGCACAGATCGAATCCTTTGTTAAAGCGGCCATTGCGCTGGAATCTCTGCGCACGGAATACACCAGCAAAATCGGCAATGCCCCCAGCGAAGAGGCCCAGAATGAACTGCGTGCCCAGGCGGACCGGGTGGCGATTCAACTGGTTGAACGGGCAAAAGGAATAACGCCAGACGAATACCTGGCGATCACCAAAGCCTCAAAAGACAGCGCCGAGTTGACGGCGCGTATTTCGGCTCAGGTTGAGGTGATGCGCGCCCAGAAAGCTGCGTTTGAAGCGCAGCAGGCCGAGGCCGCCAAAGCCATTGAAGCGCAAAAAGCCGCCGAGGCGCAGATGGCCGCTGAATCGACCAAGACCGAGACCACCTCTGAGTGATGCGTAACCGGGGCTGGCGCGCGCATCAGTGAAGCGCTGAGACGCCAAATAGCCGTGCGGGGGACGTGCCGAAGTCAACCTATCGGATTTGGCGTCCTGTTGGT
>DFBW01000315.1:989-3696 GCA_002366775.1 Roseovarius sp. UBA3070
GCCGGGTCCGAAGTTTCAGAAGCTGCCAGTTCAGCGCCCGTCGCCCAGTTTAACAATGAGGGGGGCGAAGTGATTGGTGGCGTCAGTTCAAACTGATCACTCGGCCGCCACGGCCTGTGTGTCGGCCAGCGCCACGATGTCCATCATGATGGTGTTCAGCTCAAAATCCTTGGGGGTATAGACCCGTGCAACGCCCATTTCCAGCAGGCGGGTGGCGTCCTCATCCGGGATAATGCCGCCAACAATCAAAGGCACATCGCTCAGGCCGTCTGCACGCATCCGGGCAATGAGATCTTCAACCAGCGGGATGTGGCTGCCCGACAGGATCGACAGACCGATCACATGTGCGCCGTCGTCTTTGGCCGACGACACGATCTGTTCGGGGGTCAGGCGGATACCGTCATAGGCAATATCCATGCCGCAATCGCGGGCACGAAAGGCAATCTGCTCGGCGCCGTTGGAATGGCCATCAAGGCCCGGCTTGCCCACCAGAAATTTCAGACGTTTTCCCAGGCGATCACTGACCTTGTTCACCGCTTCGCGGATGTCATCCAGCCCTTCGGTTTTGTTCGATGGGTTGGCCGAAACGCCTGTTGGCCCGCGGTATTCCCCAAAGACAGCGCGCATTTGCCCGGCCCATTCGCCCGTGGTGACACCCACTTTGGCGGCGGCAATTGAGGTCGGCATAACGTTTTCACCCAGCTCAGCAGCAGCGCGTAATGCCACCAGCGCGGCTTTTACCGCGTCATTGTCCCGATCAGATTTCCAGCGGTTCAAACGGTTGATCTGCTCGTTCTCTACCGCCGGATCAACAACCATAATGCCGCCGTCTTCGGTTTGCAGGGGGGATGGCTCGCCTGTCGTCCACTTGTTGACGCCGACAACCACCGTTTCATTGGCTTCAATCCGGCCGAGGCGTTCGGCATTGCTGTCCACCAGCCGGGATTTCATATACTCGATCGAGCCAACTGCCCCGCCCATACCATCAAGATTGGCCAGCTCACGGCGTGCGCCATCCTTGAGCGCCTCGACCTTGGCATCCACCGCCGGGTTCCCGTCAAACAGATCATCGAATTCCAGCAGATCGGTTTCATAGGCCAGGATTTGCTGCATGCGCATCGACCATTGCTGATCCCAGGGGCGCGGCAGGCCCAATGCCTCGTTCCAGGCAGGCAATTGCACAGCACGGGCACGGGCATTTTTAGAGAGCGTCACCGCCAGCATTTCAATCAGGATACGGTAGACGTTGTTTTCGGGCTGCTGTTCCGTCAGGCCCAGCGAATTGACCTGCACGCCATAACGGAACCGGCGGAACTTGGGGTTCTCAACGCCATAACGGGTTTGCAGAATTTCATCCCAAAGATCCACGAAAGCCCGCATCTTGCACATTTCTGTAACGAAACGGATGCCCGCATTGACGAAAAAGGAAATGCGGCCAGCCAGTGCCGGGAAATCCGCCTCAGGCACCCGTGTCTTCAGCTCGTCCAGCACCGCAATGGCGGTGGCAAGGGCAAAGGCAAGTTCCTGTTCGGGCGTCGCGCCGGCCTCTTGCAGATGATAGGAACACACGTTCATCGGGTTCCATTTGGGTACGTTCGTATAACAATATTCGGCCACATCACCGATCAGTTTCAGGCTGGGCTTCGGCGGGCAGATATAGGTCCCGCGCGACAGGTATTCCTTGATCAGATCGTTTTGCACGGTGCCTTGCAGCTGGGTGATGTCTGCACCTTGTTCTTCGGCCACGGCGATATAGAGCGCCAGCAACCAAGGCGCTGTGGCGTTGATCGTCATTGAGGTGTTCATCTGATCCAGCGGGATGTCTTGAAACAGGCTGCGCATATCGCCCAGATGACACACAGGCACGCCAACTTTGCCCACTTCACCGCGCGCCAGTTCGTGATCGGAATCATAGCCGGTTTGTGTCGGCAGATCGAAGGCCACGGACAGGCCGGTTTGCCCCTTGGCCAGGTTCGCCCGGTAAAGAGCATTTGAAGCTGTGGCTGTGGAATGCCCGGCGTAGGTCCGGATCAACCAGGGACGATCGGCTTGGCGATCGGGCAAACCAGAATTTCGGTCTTTTGTCTGGGTCATTTTGATTCCCTTTTCAACGGCTTCACGATCACGCTGCGTCGCAGCATAAGTTATCATATTACCCCTTGGCAACCGCTTTTGTAATAATCATGCGCGCAAGAATTCGCGGCCGACCATGCATCCAATCCTGTTTGCAAGGCAGCCCCAAATCCACAGCGAGTATTTACCCTGCCCGCCAATACTGCGAATGTCCCTGCATGACCAAATCAATCGAAATGCCCATCTGGGTGCTGGTTTTGCTGGTGGGCTTTGCGGCGGTGACCTTCGCCTCGCATTTCCTGTTTCCTTCCGTGCGCTGGTTCTTTCGCCGTCGGATGGAAAAGGCCGTGGCAAAGCTGAATGAAAAGCTGGAGCGCCCGATTGAGCCGTTCAAGCTGGCGCGGCGCTATGACATGATCCAGCGGGTGATCTATGACCCGGTAATCAGCCAGGCCGTTGCCGAGCATGCCCAGGCCGAGGGTATCCCCGAAAACGTGGCCTTTGAGCAAGCCAAGCGATACGCGCGGGAAATTGTTCCGGGATTTTCGGCCACCGCCTATTTCGGCGTTGCTATCCGATTTGCAAAGTTCCTCAGCCGATCACTGTACCGCGTCCGTTTGGGTCACTTCAGCGA
>DFBW01000315.1:3829-7188 GCA_002366775.1 Roseovarius sp. UBA3070
CGCAATGATCTGTATCGCCGTGTGTTGGAGCGCTATGTGCAACTGGCCACTGATGGCGGCGTCACACAGGCGATTTTCCCCGAAGGCGGGCTGTCATTGGATGGCGCTTTGGCCCCGCCCAAGCTGGGCCTGTTGAAATATGTGGTGGATGGGCGCGCAGAAGAGGGCGCGCGCGATGTGGTCTTTGTGCCGGTGGCACTGAACTATGACCGCGTGCTTGAGGATCGTATTTTGGTGGCAGCGGGCCAAAAGGGAAACCGCCGTTTTCGCGCCCGCATCAGCGTGGTCACCGGCTTTGTGCTCAAGCAATTATGGTTGCGCATATCGGGGCAATATCACCGACATGGCTATGCGGCTGTCAGTTTTGGCGCGCCGGTGTCCCTGTCCGAGTTTCGCCGTGCTAACCCCACAGGAGGCGTCAAGGCATTGGGCCGCTTGTTAATGCACCGAATTGGGCAGGAAGTCCCGGTGTTGCCGGTACCACTGGCGGCGCGCGTGTTGTTGCAATCAGACGGACCAATCTCAGAAGAGGCCCTCAACACCGCGATGACCGCGATGATGGGCACCCTGCCCGAGGCTCATATCCATGTGCCGCGCGGCGATCACAGCTATTCCGCCGAGGTCGGTCTGCGCATTCTGCGCAAGCGCGGATTTATCAAGACCACGGATAAGGGCATCGAAATTGTCGAACATGAACGCCCATTGCTGGAATATTACGCGGCCACAATCGCCCATCTATTTTGCGACCGCAGCGATTAACGCTCAGATTTTCTGCAACTGCACGGTTATATAATTACAAAACACCCACTCTAGGCATTGCATTGTTGCGCGTCGATGGATATTTCAAAGACAATACCGCGATTCTGCGTTGCGGCAATTTCAACACCAAGGAGGCTGACAATGGCTCTGGATACCGACACGGGGATCGCCCCCTACGATGCACCCGAAAAAGACCTTTATGAGGTCGGCGAACTGCCTCCGTTGGGCTATGTTCCCAAGCAGATGTACGCGTGGGCCATCCGCCGCGAACGCCACGGCGAACCCGACAAGGCGATGCAGCTGGAAGTGGTCGATGTGCCCGTGCTGGACAGCCACGAAGTGCTGGTTCTGGTGATGGCCGCAGGCGTGAATTACAACGGTGTCTGGGCAGGCCTTGGCGTGCCGATCAGCCCGTTTGATGTGCACGGCGCAGATTTCCACATTGCCGGATCGGATGCTGCGGGCATCGTCTGGGCCGTGGGCGACAAGGTAAAGCGCTGGAAAGTTGGCGATGAAGTGGTCGTCCATTGCAACCAGGATGATGGCGACGACGAAGAATGTAATGGCGGCGATCCGATGTTTTCCACCAGCCAGCGAATCTGGGGATATGAGACACCTGATGGATCATTTGCGCAGTTCACCAATGTGCAGGCCCAGCAATTGATGCCGCGCCCCAAGCATCTGACCTGGGAAGAAAGCGCGTGCTATACGCTGACACTGGCCACCGCCTATCGGATGCTGTTCGGCCACGAGCCACATGACCTGAAGCCCGGCCAAAACGTGCTGATCTGGGGCGCCTCGGGTGGTCTGGGGTCTTATGCCATTCAACTGGCCAACACCGCCGGTGCCAACGCAATTGCCGTGATCAGCGACGAGGACAAGCGCGAATTTGTCATGTCGTTGGGCGCGAAGGGGGCAATCAACCGTAAGGACTTCAATTGCTGGGGCCAAATGCCCACAGTGAACACGCCCGAATACAACGAGTGGTTCAAAGAAACCCGCAAGTTCGGCAAAGCAATCTGGGATATCACCGGCAAAGGTGTGAACGTGGATATGGTGTTTGAGCACCCCGGCGAGGCAACATTTCCGGTGTCCACGTTTGTGTGCAAAAAAGGCGGCATGGTTGTGATCTGTGCTGGCACAACCGGGTTTAACTGTACATTTGATGTGCGGTATATGTGGATGCACCAGAAGCGCCTGCAAGGCAGCCACTTTGCCCATCTCAAGCAAGCCTCCAGCGCCAACAAGCTGATGGTTGAGCGCCGCCTTGATCCTTGCATGTCCGAGGTCTTCCCCTGGGACGAGCTGCCCGCAGCCCATCTCAAGATGCTGCGCAACGAACACAAGCCCGGCAACATGGCAGTGCTGGTACAAGCACCGAAAACCGGGCTGCGCACGGTTGAGGATGTATTGGACGCCGGGAAATCCTGAGCGCCCGATTCAACCTAAACATTAATTTTCCAGTATGGAAACAAACGCCCGCATCGGTCCCAAACCGGTGCGGGCGAACGCATTCCCGGGCACCCAATAAATGATTTCAATGAGTTAGCCCAACCACACCCCGCTATTTCTGGGGAGGGCATTATTGCGAATTGGAGGCAGAAAGTTTGCACGCTATACTAGAATTAACTTTTCATTAACTATCGTTAAAGAGAGTGTGTCATGCACAATGAATGGATTCTAGACGTTCTGGCCGATCTTAAAACTTTCGCCCAGAAAAATGGTTTGGGTGTGTTAGCGGAACAACTGGACGACACCAGTTTGATCGCCGCATCCGAGCTTGCGTCGACGGGGGAAGGAATATCCGCGCATGACACTTGCCCCGCAAATGCGGTTGGACAGCCTTTTGAGCATGCTGGAAAGCGCATCTGAGCCAGCGGATCTGCAACATATCATCGAAGGTCTGAGAGATTACTTTCGGATTGACCACATGGTGTATCACTGGGTCAGTGCTGCTGGTGATCAATATGGCTGCGGCACCTATGATCCAGCCTGGGTGCAGCTCTATCTCAAAAAGGATTACCTGCGGATCGACCCGGTTGTTCAGGGATGTTACCAGAGGTTTCATCCAGTGGATTGGAAACGCCTGGACTGGGCCAGCAAACCCGCCCGTGAGTTCCAGATGGACGCAATCAAACATGGCGTTGGAAATCAGGGATATTCGGTGCCGGTGCGTGGCCCCAACGGACAGTTTGCACTGTTTACAGTCAGCCACAATTGCACTGATGCCGAATGGGAAGAGTTCATCCGTGATAACCGGCGCAATATGGTCCTGATCGCGCATGAGTTTAACCAGCGTGCCTTGGATTTTGAGCCCGACCGCGCGCCCGAGCCTGCGCAATCCCTCAGCCCCCGCGAAATTGACGCCATGGCGTTACTGGCAATGGGATATTCGCGGGCGCAGGTGGCGGAAACCCTATCAATTTCTGAACACACGCTTCGTGTCTATATCGAAGGTGCGCGCATGAAACTGGGGGCCACAAATACGGTGCACGCCGTGGCCAAGGCGATCTCACGCGGGCTGGTGCGGATCTAGAACCTGTCGCAATTGAGCGATTCAGGTTTTTACGAAGCGCTTTAGCAAATTCCACCCAAAGAAC
>DFBW01000055.1 GCA_002366775.1 Roseovarius sp. UBA3070
GGGCTTTATGGGCATGCGATTCATCTGGAACCGCGCGAGCGCGACCGGCTGGCCGAGGTCGGCGGCGCGCTGATCCATTGCCCGACATCAAACACGTTCATCGGCTCGGGCCTGTTTGATATGGCCGCGCGCATGGCCGAGGGGCAGCGCGTGGGCTTGGCCACAGACACTGGCGGCGGGTCGAGTTTTTCGATGCTGCGCACCATGGCCGCCGCGTATGAGATTGGCCAGCTATCGGGCACGGCGCTGCACCCGGCGCAGCTGTTATGGCTGGCCACAGCCGGGTCTGCGGATGCTTTGCATATGGGTGATAAGATCGGCAATATCGCGCCGGGTATGGAGGCTGATCTGGTCGTGCTTGACCTGGCCTCAACCCCGGCGATTGCCCAACGTGCCGCGCGCGCGGCAAACATCTGGGAGGCCGTGTTTCCCACCATCATGATGGGGGATGACAGGGCGGTAAAGGCGGTGTGGGTGGCGGGCCAATCCACACCATAGCGCAGCATTTTCAAGTTGTGAGGCTGGTCAGCACCCTGGTTGTCCAAGCACCAGCACATAGACATCGCCGGATCTGACGAGGCCAAACTCCGTCACCCTGGCGTTCAACAGGTTCTTGCGGTGCGGCCCCGATGCCATCCAGCGCTCCAAAGCATTTGAAACCGACGTGTTCCCCTTGCTGATGTTCTCGGCGAAGGTGCAATATCGGTATCCTGCACGCTTGGCACGCTGGTGCGGTAAGCTACCATTCGATCCTTTATGCGAGAAAAAGTCATTTTTAGCCATATCTTTGGCGTGCGCTGCTGCCAGGTCTGTCAAAGCCTTATTCACATGGATCGCCGCACGGCCTCTTTGGGCACGCAACGTGTTGATAGCATCTTGTGCGGCTGGTCCCTGATTTGAAGTGCTTTGCGCCGATGCGGCGTGCGTCTCAAGCATCAGAACCGCACAAAACAACCAGACGATTGCAAAGTAATTCATTTTATCCTCATTCACAGGAACGCGATTTCAGCATAGGTTAACACCCCGGCGTGCCCAAAACCAGCACCCAGAGGTTGCCCGCCCCCCGGGCCAGCCCGAACTCTGTCACCTGCCCATGCAGTACATTGCGCCGGTGCACCGGCGAAGTCATCCATTGTTGCAATACATTGTCAAAGCTGGATTGCCCCTTGGCCAGGTTCTCGGCGACATGGCAATAGGCATAGCCCTGCGCACGGGTGCGATCGACAAACGTGTCCCCGTTCGAGCTGACATGCCCAAAAAAACCATTGGCCATCATATCGCGGGCATGACCACTGGCGACCCGCTCCAGGGTTGCATTGGGCTGCAATGCGCCCAGCCCGTGTTGGGCGCGAAGGGCATTTAGGGCATGGGCATGGGAGGCACTGGTGATTTGCACAGCGCCAGTGACCGGGGCGGAATGGCTGGTGGCAACTGGGTCCTGCACGGTGACACAAGCACTCAGAGCGGCGCAGATCATCAGGCACAACATGCAGGCAACAGATCGGATCATTTACAGGCTTCCTTTTGTGTTGCCACCACGCTACCGCTCTGCCAATTGCCGCGCCAGCGTGTTTTGCCTCTCAACAGCTTTAGGCAGGTCAATGGTGGTGATCTGGCCCTCGGCCACGATCCTGCGCCCCTCCACCAGCAAATCACGCACACGAGTGGGCCCGGCCAGCAGTAACGCGGCCGGGTCCCAGCTGCCGGCAGCTTCAATGCCGCTTACATCCCAGATGGCGATATCGGCGCGTTTGCCGGGGCTGATCTGCCCCAGATCGGGGCGCCCCAGCACTTGCGCACCGCCACGCGTGGCAATCTCTAACGCTTCGCGCGCGCTCATGGCATCGGCGCCGTTTGCCACGCGTTGCAACAGCATGGATTGGCGCGCCTCGGCCACCAGATTGCCTGAGTCATTGCTGGCGGACCCATCAACCCCAAGGCCCACTGGCACTACTGCATCGCGCATCGCCCGCACCGGGGCTATCCCGCTGCCCAGACGACAGTTGGAACAAGGGCAATGCGCCACTCCGGTGCGGGTTTTTGCAAACAGATCAATCTCTTGCGGGTTCAGCTTCACGCAATGGGCATGCCAGACATCCGCGCCGGTCCATCCCAGGCTTTCGGCATATTCACCCGGACGGCAGCCAAATTGCGCAAGGGAATAGGCAATGTCTTCGTCATTTTCAGCCAGATGAGTGTGCAGCATCACGCCTTTGTCACGCGCCAGCAAAGCCGCATCGCGCATCAGCTCACGGCTGACAGAAAACGGTGAACAAGGCGCAACGCCCACGCGGCACATCGCCCCCTCAGCGGCGTCATGAAAGGCATCAATCACCCGGATGCAATCGTTCAAAATTGCGGCCTCATCCTCAACCAGACTGTCAGGGGGCAAGCCGCCGGCGGCTTCACCAATGCTCATCGCGCCGCGGGTGGGGTGAAACCGCAAACCAACCTCAGCGGCGGCATGAATGGTATCCTCCAACCGGGCGCCATTTGGATAAAGATACAAGTGATCCGAACTGAGAGTGCAGCCCGACAGTGCCAGTTCAGCCAGGCCAATCTGGGTTGAAACATGCATCTCTTCGGGGCCAAACCGCGCCCAGATCGGATAGAGTGTTTTCAACCAGCCAAACAACAGTGCGTCCTGCCCGCCCGGCACCGCGCGGGTGAGGGTCTGATAGAGGTGATGGTGGGTGTTGATCAGCCCCGGCGTCACCAGACAACCGATGGCGTTGATCGTTTCGCCAGCGTGCTGCACCCCCTGCCCCACAGCCGCAATCACACCATCCCGGATCAGGATATCGGCACCGCGCAGCTCGTGGCGCGCATCATTCATGGTCAGCAAATGATCAGCGTTTTGGATCAGAAGGTCAGTCATAGCAGGCCCTTTCCTGGGGTCCGCCCTCTCATCTGGTGGGGTGCAGGGCGGAAAAGGGCAAAGAGCCTTGCAGCACTCTCAGCTTAGCGTGATGTGGCGGTGCGGCTCAAGAATAAGTGGACAGGATGGCCAATGCGGCGGCGTGCTGCTCGGCCCCTGCGGCTGCTAAAACGCGCCCGCCGTCATGCACTTTGCCGCCCTGCCAATCAGTGACAATGCCACCTGCGGCCTCAATCACTGCGATCGGGGCCTGGATATCATACGAATTCAGGCCTGCCTCGATCACCAGATCAATCTGGCCTGCCGCCAACAGGGCATAGGCATAGCAATCCATGCCATAGCGGGTCAGTTTCACCTGGCTGGACACGGCCTTGAAGGCAGCACCTTCCCAGTCTTCGCCGACTTCGGGGAAGGTGGTGAACAAAATCGCCTCGCTAAGGGGGCCATTTCCGCGTGTCTCAAGGGGGTGTTTGCCCAGCGGCCCATTTACCTCGGCCCGGCCAAGCCCGCCTTCAAAGCGCTCTCCGATGTAGGGCTGATCCACAATCCCATATATCGGACCATTTTCGTCTGAAACCGCGATCAAAACCCCCCAAGTGGGGGTGCCCGACAAAAATCCACGAGTGCCATCAATCGGATCAAGCACCCAGGTAAGGCCAGACGTGCCTTTAGTCAGCCCAAACTCCTCGCCCAGGATCGAATCGCCTGGGCGCAATTTGGTCAGCAACTCACGCATCACACGTTCGACTGCGCGGTCGCCTTCGGTGACAGGATCAAAGCCAGAGCCCGCCAGTTTGTTGTCTGCGGCAAGGCCCGCGGCCCTAAAGAATGGCAAAACCGCCCCGCGGGCCGCATCAGCCAGCGCATGGGCGGTTTCAATAATGTGTTCAGTTTGCATGATGCCCCCGGCGCTCACCCCGCGTGTTGGGGTATGAGTAGCGGGGAAATCACATCACCTCAAGCGACGTCGCTGAGCACGCGCGCCAATTCAAACAATCGCCGACGTTGGTTTTCCGGGATCGCATAATAGGAGCGCACCAAATCCAGCGCTTCTTTATCGCCCATCAGATCCCCTGGTACTTGATCTGAACCGGATTTCTGGTCTGCATCCGTCTCAAGCCCTTCAAAGAAAAAGCTGATTTGAACGTCCAGCGTATCGGCAATATCCCACAACCTAGAGGCGCTAACGCGGTTCGCGCCGGTTTCATACTTCTGAATCTGCTGGAACTTGATCCCAACACGTTCGGCCAATTGTTGCTGGGTCATTCCCACCAACCAGCGCCGATGCCGAATACGTTTGCCAACATGCACATCAACTGGGTGCGGCATTTCCCTCTCCTTTTTAAAAACATGGTCGTCCACGATTGTCAGGTCGAACAAATATCGAACCGCTAAAGGAGCCAGCAAAGCCCCCGGATGCTGCCCATCCCTAAACACGGCGGAAGGTATCATTTTGGTACTAAAAAACAATAACTTTCGCTACCCGAATGGGGTATTACCTAAATAAAGGCACAATCTACGCGAGAACCTATCCAACAAGATAGGGCGCGCCCTGTTTTAAGAGGTGTGCCGCATGATTGGCGTGGCAAATTTCACCTTACAATTCTATGAAGAAACGACTTTCATTATAGTTAACCACTCTGGTTCACTGTCTTTTTTTAGGAAACATTGATGCGCGCCTATATGATTCTCTCTGACGGGGCCTCCCCGGAGTTAACAGACACCCCAATGCCTGAGCCGCAACAGGGCGAGCTGCGATTGCGCATTGGGGCATGTGGTCTGAACTTTGCTGATTTATTGATGGTGACGGGTCAATATCAGGATACGCCTGCCGCGCCATTCACGCTGGGCATGGAGGCGGCTGGTGTCGTAGACGCGCTTGGCCCTGACACGATTGGCCCGGCGGTTGGCAGCCGCGTGGCGGTGTTTGGCGGACAAGGCGGGTTGGCTGAATATGGCTGCTTTGATGCCTCACGCGCGGTGCCATTGCCCGACACCATGAGTTTTGAACAGGCGGCGGCATTTTTGATCGCCTATGGCACCAGCCATGTCGCGCTGGATTACAAGGCCAGGTTGCAACCGGGCGAAACCCTGTTGGTTCTGGGGGCCGCAGGTGGTGTTGGCCTGACCGCGGTGGAGATCGGCAAACTCATGGGGGCCAATGTGATCGCCTGCGCGCGCGGGGCCGATAAGCTGGAGGTGTGCCGCCAAGCGGGCGCTGACCATCTGATCGACGCCAAATCGCAGGATATTCTGGCCGAGTGCAAGGCATTGGGCGGCGTGGATGTGGTCTATGACCCGGTGGGTGGCGATCAGTTCAAAGCGGCCTTTCGGGCCTGCAACCCCGAGGCCCGTATCCTGAGCATCGGCTTTGCCTCGGGCGAGGTGCCCAAAGTGCCGGCCAATCATCTCCTGGTCAAAAACCTCAGTGTTATGGGGTTTTATTGGGGGGGGTATTTGAAATTCAAACCCCAAGTGGTCACCGACAGCCTTGCCACCCTGATGGGCTGGTTTGAACAAGGTCGCCTGACGCCGCACATCAGCCACACCTTGCCGTTGGAGCGCACAGGCGAAGCGCTGGAGCTGCTGCGCACGCGCAAATCAACCGGCAAAGTGGTGATCACGCTTCCCTGATGGCCATTGGCGCACGGGCGCAGAAACCTTCACGCACCATTTCCGCCAGCTTGGCCACCAGTTCGTTACGCGGAGTGCAGGCCCCATAAACGTTGATCCTTTGCGTGCCCAGATCCGGCAGGCCACTACCGGGTGGGATCATTTCCAGCTGTCGTGGCGAGCTGCCCTCCAGTATGGTCATGACGCCGAGGTCGGCGCTGGCCGTGGCTTCGATTGCGCCATCGGAATTTGAATCAATGGCCGTTTCCCAAGGGATGCCGTGGTCATCCAGCTCTTTGATCACGCGGGATCGGAACAGGCAGTTGCGGCAATTGGCCAAGGGAAGCGGGCGTTTCTTATAGGCCGTGCCCCCCGGTGCCCCATACCAAAGCAGCGGCAGTTTGGTCAGCGTTTCACCGCCAGGCCCGGCGTTTGTTTCGGTGGTCAGGATCAAATCAACCTCACCCCGGCCGTATGATTCAAGCAAGGCGGTTGAGTAAGACGAGCTGAGCTGCACCCGCACACGGGGGTAAGCCGCATTAAAGCGTTTCAGCACCTTGGGAATGATCGGATAGATGATGTCATGCGGCACACCAAAGGTGATCTCACCCTCCCAGACTTGATCAGTCAGGCGGCTCACGGCCTCGTCGTTCATTTCAACCAACCGTTTGGCATAACTCAGAAGTTGCTCGCCTGAAGCCGTCAAACCGATTTTGCGATTGCTGCGATCCAGCAATGAAATATCCAATGCCTCTTCCAGGCGTTTCAGCTGCATCGACACCGCCGATTGCGTAAGGTTTAGTGCCGCCGCCGCGCGTGTCACCCCGCCATGCTCTGAGACCGCAAGGAAAGAGCGCAGGGTGGTCATGTCCAAATTTCGTATCATCACATTTCCTGATGTATCACTTCACAATCATTCGTTTTCAATATGACGCATTCTACCGCATATATCAACATATGAAATGAGACACCCCAATCACATCACGAGACAAGAAGGATAAGATCATGTCGATTGCCACCAAAACCCAATGCCTGCCCAGCATCACTGCCCCCCGGTCGCGCTCGGTGCTTTCACTCTTCTCTTTGGCCCGCCAGCGCCGCGCTCTGGCGCAACTGGATGAGGTCCGGCTGAAAGATCTGGGCTTGTCCATTCAGGACGCCCAAGCCGAAGCCCGGCGTCCATTCTGGGATGTGCCGGCCTTCTGGCGTTAACGGTCCGTGAAAATTCAAGGCAATGCGCCACCGGAAATGCTTGAATTAAGCTGCATAAACCCCAATATTAGCACCAGACCCCGGCACTTTACGGGGATGGTGCAATAATTCGGAGGCTTTGATGGCTGAATTTGATACAATCCGGGCAGGCGGCGCAGCTCGCTCAGCCGAGATTGACGCAGGGCTACGCGCCCATATGAACAAGGTTTACAGCACAATGTCTGTGGGCCTGTTGCTCACCTTTGCTGCGGCATGGGCCATTGGCAATAATGCGGCGATGATGAACACGCTTTTCACCGGGTTTACCCGTTATATCGTCATGTTCGCGCCGTTGATCATGGTGTTCGCCTTTGGCGCGGCCATCAACCGGCTGTCGGCCGCTGGGGCGCAACTGTTCTTTTACGTCTTTTCCGCCGTGATGGGCGTGTCGATCAGCTATATCTTCGTGATCTTCACCGATTTCTCAATCGCGCAGGTCTTCCTTGTGACCTCCATCTCCTTTGCGGGGCTGTCTTTGTGGGGCTACACCACGAAAAAGGACATCTCGGGCTGGGGTAGCTTTCTGATCATGGGCCTGATTGGCCTGATCGTGGCGTCGGTCATCAACATCTTCTTGGGTTCGCCTGCGATCATGTTTGCGATCTCCATCATCGGTGTGCTGATTTTTGCGGGCCTGACGGCCTATGACACGCAAAACATCAAGAACACTTACCTTGCCCACGCGCACCACGGTGACAGCGAGTGGCTGAGCAAATCGGCCATCATGGGGGCGCTGGGCCTCTATCTGAACTTCATCAACATGTTCATGATGCTGCTGAACCTGCTGGGCTCACGCGAGTAAACCAGCCGCAACCAATACCAGAGAAGGCCGGTCACAGTGACCGGCCTTTTTTATTTGACCTCGGGACCGCCAAGCAAGAATTCGCAATCCGCAACAACGGGGATTCCCTTATCCTCTCATATCTGGCAATACTTAAACATACCTGTCAGCAAGGGAATTGAGCGATGAAATCAACCAGTTTTGCCGTAACGGCCGCCGCAGTCACCGCATGTGCCAGCCCTGCATTGTCAGAAACCGACGTTTGGCAGTTGTTGGATCAGATCACCATTCAGGAACTGGTGACTGAAACATCCTATGAAGTGCGCAAAACCTATCCGCCCGCGCTGGCGCGTGGTGCCGAAATTGCAGTGGAAATCACTGGCTACGCCACGCCTGCCCTGCCCGGCGACATGGTGCGCGAATTGCTGCTGGTGTCGGATATGGGCCTATGCCCCTTGTGCGGGAGCGCCGATCATGGGGCAACATTGGTGGTCAGCCTGGCAGATGAAATCCCGGTGATCGACGATTCCAGCCGGATCACCCTGCGCGGTACCTTGTCCCCGGTCACAGATCCCGAAACATGGCAAAGCGTTGTGTTGAAGAATGCAACAATTGTCACGCAGTAGCCTTTGGGCCCGACAACACACCGCCCGGCAACACACCGCATAATTCCCCGGCAGTTTCATTCACCAATAAAGAAAAACCGCGCCCAACCGGACGCGGTTTTTTAATTTCCAAAGTCAGGCTGATCTTACTTGATCTTGCCTTCTTTGTACTCGACGTGCTTACGCACAACCGGGTCATATTTCTTCACAACCATTTTTTCGGTCATGGTACGGGCGTTTTTCTTGGTCACATAGAAATGGCCCGTGCCTGCGGTCGAGTTCAGACGGATCTTGATGGTCGTCGGCTTCGCCATTGGTGTTCTCCTGCGTCGAAGGGCAACCCTTCGTGAATCTCTTATGAAGCCCGCCTTTTAACGCGGCCCGCGCCCAAGTCAACCGCATTCCACCGCTATATCAGCGCGACAGGGCGGAAAGTGGCGATCAGGCCCGGATTGGTATGCGCGGAGGGCCTATAAGCCGGATTTTGTCGGGGGATTGCACAGGCAATCCCTTGGATGACCATTCATCTTGACGCACCGTTACCGGTACACCTCTAGCTGCCAACCCGGAATACGAGGCCAAGACGACCCAGAGTGCATTCCCTATTTGGCATTGCTCCCGGTGGGGCTTGCCGTGCCGGCGCTGTTGCCAGAACCGCGGTGGGCTCTTACCCCACCGTTTCACCATCACCCCTGCGGACAGGGGCAGACTATTCTCTGTGGCGCTTTCCCTCGGGTTTCCCCGGCCGGGCGTTACCCGGCACCGTTGTCTTGTGGAGTCCGGACTTTCCTCGCCATCTTGCGATGCCGCAGCCATCCGGCCTTCCGCGCAAGGTTGATTTAGGCGTTCGAATCGTTGCGGTCAACGTGCAAGCGGGCGAGGGATTGAATGATTTTCTGGTCTTGCGCATCAATAGCCCCGGATTTCCACGGCCGGAACCGCAACCGAAAGGCGCGCAACAGGTCCTCGTGCGGGGTGTCTTCGGGGTATCCAAAGCTCTGGGCAAAATCACCGAACTGACTGAGGTCATGCCCCTCAATCGGGGTGTCTTTGTACCAGACACTCAGCCCTTGGCGCGCCAGCCTTTGCCAATCAAAGCGCGCGCCAGGATCAGATTTGCGCTCGGGGGCCATATCGGAGTGGGCGATGACGTTCACGGGCGCAATGGACCATCGCGCCATGATACCAGGCATCAGCGCCTCAAGCGCTGCCATCTGTGGCTCGGCGAAGGGATGGGCGCCGGTATTGTCCAGCTCAATCCCGATAGATCGGGAATTTACATCATCGCAACCCGCCCAACTGCCCGCCCCGGCATGCCATGCACGGTCAGCTTCATCCACCATCTGCCAGATGCGCCCGTCCCCCGCGATCAGATAATGCGCCGACACCTCAGCAGCAGGGTCACACAGCCGCTCCAGCGCCGCCTCAGCGCTGGTCATGGCCGTGTAGTGCAGGACAATCATGTTGGGCAGGATGTCCCCACACCTCTCTGCGAAATTCGCAGAGGGCCGCCAGATCAGCTCAGGTGTGCTCACGCACCGCCAGCCGAAGAGACCGCTTTGCG
>DFBW01000253.1 GCA_002366775.1 Roseovarius sp. UBA3070
CGACATTACCATTGATTTTGCCAAGGATCGCCCAGGGCGCTTTGTTCTCAGCTCATCACTTGGCGGGCTGGGGCTGAGCCTGAAAACCTTGGGGTGGGTGCTGTCCCGCAAGGCCCGTGGCACGCTGGATGTGACGGGCACTCTGGGGACGCCTCCCAATATTGATAAATTATCGCTGAATGCTGGCGGGTTGGTGGCTGATGGCACGGTTAAACTGAAGCCCAATGGCCAGCTGGAGCGCGCCAGTTTTAGCCGCGTGCGTGCGGGCACATGGCTGAATGCGCCGGTTGATCTGGTGGGGCGAGGGGCCAACGCCACCCCGGCAGTGCAGGTCAAAGGCGGTACAATTGATCTGCGACAAACCTCTCTGGCCGGCGATGGCAGCGGCAGTGCCAGCCGCAACGCCAAAGGTGGCCCGGTCAGCCTGAGCCTTGATCGGTTGCAGGTTTCGGATGGTATTTCACTGACCAATTTCAAGGCCGAACTGGATATGTCCAAAGGGGCCGACGGCAGTTTCACAGGCAACGTAAATGGTGGCGCTGCGGTAAACGGCATCGTGCTGCCTCAGGGCAACCGCAGCGCGTTTCGCATCCAGTCAGACAACGCCGGAGGGGTGCTGAAATCCGCAGGATTGTTGAAAAATGCCCGCAAGGGCCAGATGGATCTGGTGTTGTTCCCGGCCACCGCCAAAGGCAGTTACAACGGCAAACTGACAGTGCAGCAATTGCGCCTGAAGGATGCGCCTGCTTTGGCGGCCTTGCTTAACACGCTTAGCGTGGTGGGAATTCTGGAACAGCTTGACGGTGAAGGCATCCACTTTGGTCAGGTCGAGGCGGATTTTCAGCTGACCCCAGACCGGGTGATCCTTGAACAAGGCAGCGCGGTGGGGGCATCCATGGGGATTTCGATGGATGGGTATTATTATCTGGAAAGCGGTCAGATGGATATGCAGGGCGTGTTTTCGCCCTTGTATCTGGTCAATGCCGTTGGTGGCATATTCACCCGGCGCGGCGAAGGTTTGATCGGGTTCAATTATGAGCTGACAGGCCCCGCCTCTGATCCGCGTGTGCAGGTCAACCCCCTGTCGCTGCTGACGCCGGGGATGTTCCGTGAATTGTTCCGCAAACCACCACCTCAGGTGCAACGATGAAACTGTCTGACTTTGATTTTGATCTGCCCGAGGGCCTGATTGCCACTCGGCCCGCCAGCCCGCGCACCGCCGCGAAACTGCTGGTGAGTGACGGCGATATCATCACCGATACCCATGTGCATGATCTGCCCGATTGGCTGCGCCCCGGTGACCGGCTGGTGTTGAACGACACGCGCGTGATCCCCGCGCGTCTAAGTGGCGCGCGCAAACGCACAGGAGACCAGGGCGAGACCAGCGCCAGAATGGACGTGACCCTGCTGCATCCTCAGCCAGACGGCAGTTGGTCAGCGCTGATCAAGCCGCTGAAAAAGCTGCGTGACGGCGAAGTGGTGCACTTCTCTGAAACGCTTTGGGCTGAAATGCTGGGGCGCGAGGACGGGCAGGCGCATCTGCGCTTTAACCTGACGGGTGATGACTTTGATGCCGCTTTGGCCGCTGCGGGCGCCATGCCGCTGCCGCCTTATATCGAGGCGCTGCGCAAAGCCGATGAGCGTGACAAAACCGATTACCAAACCGTGTTTGCCCAAAATCCGGGCGCCGTGGCGGCCCCCACGGCCTCGCTGCATTTTGACAAGGCGTTACTGCAAGCCATCGCCGCCAAAGGTGTGGAATTTACTCATGTCACCCTGCATGTGGGCGCGGGCACTTTTCTGCCGGTGAAAGTGGATGATGTGGCCACCCACAAAATGCATGCCGAATGGGGAGAGGTCAGCGCACAGGCCGCCGATGAGATTTCCGCCACCAAAGCCGCGGGCGGGCGCGTGATCCCTGTGGGCACCACGGCCCTGCGCCTGATAGAGACCGCCGCCCGCACCGGCCAGATTGCGCCGTGGCAGGGGGAAACGGATATTTTCATCTATCCGGGGTTCACATTTCAGGTGGCAGATGCGCTGATGACCAACTTTCATTTGCCGCGCTCAACCCTGATGATGCTGGTCTCTGCCCTGATTGGCCAAGAGGAAATCCGGCACATTTACGCCCACGCGATCACAAATAAGTATCGCTTTTTTTCCTATGGCGACGCTTCATTGTTGATCCCAAAGAAAAACACTGTCAACGCGGATAAATAGCGTGCGCTGATTCGCACGTCTGTTTGACACCTCCGGCGCGCGCGTCGGACACCTGAGGAGTTGGGTGCAATGATCAATGTGTTGAAAAGCGCATGGGCGCTGTTGTTGGGCATGATGCTGCTGCAGGTCGGCAACGGGATGCAAAGCACCCTGCTGGGGGTGCGGGGCGAAATCGAAGGCTTTTCTACATATGAAATGTCGCTGGTTATGTCCGGCTATTTTGTGGGGTTTTTGTTCGGGTCGCGCATGGCCCCGGATATGATCCGCCGGGTCGGGCATGTGCGGGTGTTTGCGGCCCTTGGGTCACTGATCTCGGCGGTGATGATCATCTATCCGGTTTTCACTGATCCCTTCGCTTGGGGGGCGGCGCGCATTCTGATCGGGTTTTGTTTCTCGGGCGTTTATGTGACGGCTGAAAGCTGGCTCAATGATGCGGCCGATAATGAAAACCGTGGCAAGGCGTTATCGCTCTATATGATTATGCAAATGGTTGGGATCGTCAGTGCACAGGCGCTGTTGTTGGTGGCCGATCCGGGGGGGTATATCTTGTTCATCATCCCTTCAATTTTGGTATCTCTGGCCTTTGCGCCGATTTTGCTGTCGGTTGGGCCGACCCCGGAATTTTCCACCACAAAACCACTTAGCTTACTGAAAATACTAAAAATTTCCCCGCTGGGCTGCGTTGGTATGTTCCTGCTGGGTGGCATTTTTTCGGCACAGTTCGGCATGGCACCTGTTTATGGTGCCGAAGCCGGATTAAGCATCGGGCAAATTTCCACCTTCGTTTCGGTGTTCTTTGTGGCGGCTTTGGTGTTGCAGTTTCCAATCGGGTGGCTGTCGGACCGAATGGACCGGCGCGTGTTGATTTTTTGGGCGACAATCGTATTGGGATTTGGCGGCGTTTTGGGCATGATCCTGGGCGGCACATTCACAATGTTGCTGGTCTCGGCCTT
>DFBW01000075.1:0-374 GCA_002366775.1 Roseovarius sp. UBA3070
GTCTTGATCCCGTCCTCGGTTTGATAAAGCGCAAGTGACCCGGTTTTGCGCAGGGTTTTGGGGTGCAGCACGGTGCAGGGTAAATCCTGCATCGTGTCGATTGCCGCCGGATCCACGTTTAATACAATCCAATCCCCGGCCGCACAGCTCGTCAGTTGATTGGCCGCCTTTTTGCCGCGCAAGGCCCGGATCTGCACCGCATCTGGCATGACATCCTGCCAACGCGCGGCTGCGTTCCCTTGCAATGCGCCATCGCCATCGTTCTCAAGCCAGTTCAAAGCAATAAACCCAGCCCCCTTTTCGCGGTTGAGAGCGCGCCCCTGCGGTGTCATCACCCCCACCAGCGCGCCGTTTTCCGCGATCAACACATCGGG
>DFBW01000075.1:491-5957 GCA_002366775.1 Roseovarius sp. UBA3070
GCACCCTCCAGCCCTGAGACCCAATGCGCCACGCCCAATATCCAGGCGACACTCAGCTGCATCACCCATAAGGCCGGTGCTGCCAATCCTATCGGCATAAGCAAAACCGCAATCACAGCAGCAGGCATCACCAATAGCCCCATCAACGGCACGCTCAGCACGTTGGCGATCAACCCATAGTGTGCGATCTGGTTGAAATGCGCCGCTGCAATTGGCGCTGTGGCCGCCCCCGCCACGAAAGACGACAGAACCACCGCCGTCACCGGGCGCAGCCATTTTGGCCCGCGCCACAAGGGGGCTTCGCGCATCCAGCCAAACACCGCAACCAAGGCAGTGGTCGCCGCAAACGACATCTGAAAACCAGGGCCAAGCAGCGCCTCTGGCCGAAAGCAAAGCACAATAACTGCCGCAACAGCCACAGCGCGCAAGGAAAACACCTGCCGGTCCAGTAGCACCGCAATCAGAGCAACCAAGACCATAACAAACGCGCGCTCAGTGGCCACATTGCCACCAGACAGAGCCAGATATCCCGCCGCAACTGCAATGGCGATCACAGCCGCCAGTTTTTTGGTCGCCACCCGAAGCCCAAGATAGGGCACCAGGGCAAACCCATAGCGAAGTGCGCCAAAGACAAACCCGGCCAGCAGCCCCATATGAAGCCCAGAAATAGCCAGCAGATGGGCAAGGTTTGAAATGCGCAGATCACGCAGGGTATCCTGCCCGATGCCGGAACGATCCCCCGTCATGATTGCCGCAGCAAAGGCGCCAGATTCGCCCTGAATCGCATCCTGCACGATGCGCGACAACCCCATGCGCAGGGCAAATATGCGCTGCGTTCCATCGGGTGGCGCACGGATCAACACCGGGTTGCGCGTGTATCCCATGGCCCCGAGTTGCAAAAACCAGGCATGACGTTGAAAATCAAAACCGCCCGGCTCAACCGGCCCACCGGGGGGCGACAGATGGGCCGTTGTCATCACCCAAAGGCCCGGCTCAGGCGTCACAAAACCTTGGTCGCCATGCAATGAAATGCGCACACGGTACGGGGTTTTTTGCGGGCTCACATCGCGCAGGCGCACGTTGTCCAAGGTCAAACGCACGGCATCCGAAGATGAGCGGTCAATCCCGACGATCCGCCCCTCAACCGGGCCATAATAGCGCCAGCCCAACACAGGTTCTGTCAGCTCATGCGCCCGAAAACCCGCCAACAAACCGCCCGCACAGATCAGCACGCCCGCCCATAGAATTGGCCGCAAGGCATAGGGCATCACCCGGCACAATATGGCCAACAGCAGTGCAGCCCCGCCAACCCATGTGAAATGCACAAGCGTCGGCTCAAACGTCAGGGTGAAATACCCGCCGATCCCGGCCGCCAGGCACACCGGGACCCAAGGAAACAAATGCCCCCGCTGCGCAAGCCATTCTTCTTGCAAACCCACGCGTTGCTGCACGTCTTGTCTCCCCTCCTACGGGCCGATAGACAGGCGCCAAGCGTATCTCCGCAAATGTTACCGAAAGGTTAATAACTTCCATGGCTGAAGCTGTCGTGACCCGTTTTGCCCCCTCGCCCACCGGATATCTGCATATCGGTGGCGCGCGGACCGCGTTGTTCAACTGGCTGTTTGCGCGGGGGCGTGGTGGCACCTTCCTGTTGCGGATCGAAGACACAGATCGCGCGCGCTCCACGCCCGAGGCGACGCGCGCCATATTGGATGGGCTGGCCTGGCTGGGGCTGGACCATGACGGCGAGGTGATCAGCCAGTTTGAACGTGCCGAACGCCACGCCGAGGTGGCAAACCAACTGCTGGCTCAGGGTAAGGCCTATAAGTGCTTTGCCACGCAGGACGACATTCAGGCGTTCCGTGATGCAGCCAAGGCCGAAGGGCGTTCAACCCTGTTTCGCAGCCCCTGGCGTGATGCCGACCCGACCACCCATCCCGACCTGCCTTTCGTGATCCGTATCAAAGCCCCGCAAGACGGTGCCACTGTGATCCATGACCGCGTGCAAGGCGATGTCACCATCCGCAATGATCAGCTCGATGACATGGTTTTGTTACGCTCGGATGGCACACCGGTCTATATGTTGGCAGTGGCTGTGGATGATCACGATATGGGCGTCACACATGTGATCCGCGGAGATGATCACCTGAACAATGCTGCGCGCCAGATGATGATCTATGATGCCATGGGCTGGCCCTTGCCCGTCTATGCCCATATTCCGCTGATTCACGGACCAGATGGCAAAAAGCTGAGCAAACGCCACGGCGCCCTTGGCGCTGAGGAATATCAGAAAATGGGCTATCCCGCCGCTGGCATGCGCAATTACCTGGCCCGATTGGGCTGGAGCCATGGAGATGATGAATTCTTCTCAGACGCACAAGCACAGGAGTGGTTTGATCTAAGTGGTATCGGCAAGTCACCCGCGCGTTTCGATTTCAAAAAGCTTGAAAATATTTGTGGTCAGCACATCGCGGCCTCGGATAATGCTGCACTGCTGCATGAATTGGGCGCGTTTTTGACCGCCACCGGCCAGGACCCGTTAACGGCAGATAAAAATTCCCTGATGCTGGCAGGCATGTCCTGCCTGAAAGAGCGCGCAAAGACCTTCCCAGAACTACTTGAAAAGGCTGCATTTATATTGAATGACCGGCCGATCATCCCAGATGAGAAATCGGCGGCTCATCTTGATAATGTATCCCGTAGTATACTGTTGGAATTGACGCCGCATCTGCAAAATGCTAGGTGGGAGCGAGACACTCTTGAGGCGCTTGCCATGCAATTCGCCGAAAGCCATGACATGAAATTTGGCAAGCTGGCGGGCCCTCTCAGGGCGGCGCTGGCTGGGCGCAATGCAACACCAAGCGTGTTTGATATGCTCATGGTTCTGGGACGGGATGAAAGCATCGCCCGTCTGCAAGAGGCCGGAACTAGCGGGCATTAACGCAAGCGCAAGGTTCATTGGATTAAAAGCCAAGGGCAATACGCCCGCTTGGCGATCAGAAAGGGAGGACATCCAGAATGGGTGACACACAGAAAACGGCAAAGCTGGACATTGATGGCAAAAGCTATGAACTTCCCATCTTTTCGCCAACGGCCGGCCCTGATGTGATTGATATTCGCAAACTTTATGCACAGGCTGGTGTGTTCACCTATGATCCGGGCTTTACCTCGACTGCCAGTTGCGACAGCACAATCACATTTATTGATGGTGGCAAAGGTGAGCTGCTGCATCGCGGCTATCCGATCGATCAACTGGCCGAAAGCTCTCATTACCTCGAAGTCTGCTATGCGCTGCTTTATGGCGAATTGCCCTCGACCACGCAATTAGAAGACTTCGAAACCCGTGTGACCAACCACACTATGCTGCACGAACAGATGCACTTCCTGTTTCGCGGCTTCCGCCGGGATGCCCACCCGATGGCCATTATGATGGGTGTTGTCGGCGCACTCAGCGCGTTTTATCACGACAGTACAGATGTGGCCGACCCTTGGCAGCGCGAAGTGGCGACGATCCGTATGATCGCCAAGATGCCGACGATTGCCGCGATGGCGTATAAATACACTATTGGTCAGCCGTTTGTGTATCCGCGCAATGATCTGGATTACGCCTCAAACTTCCTGCGCATGTGCTTTGCCGTACCGGCCGAAGACTACGAAGTGAACCCGATTCTGAGCCGCGCAATGGACCGGATTTTCACCCTGCATGCGGACCACGAACAAAACGCCTCTACGTCAACTGTGCGTTTGGCATCGTCCTCGGGGGCCAACCCATTTGCCTGTATCGCGGCCGGTATTGCCTGCCTTTGGGGCCCGGCCCATGGTGGCGCCAACCAGGCCTGCCTTGAAATGCTGCGCGAAATTGGCACGGTGGATCGTATCCCCGAATTTATCGCTCGCGCCAAAGACAAGGACGATGATTTCCGCCTGATGGGCTTTGGCCACCGGGTGTACAAAAACTTCGATCCACGCGCCAAGGTGCTAAAGCAAAGCGCCGATGAAGTTCTGGAATTGCTGGGGGTTGAGGACAACCCGACGCTGCAAGTGGCCAAAGAGCTGGAAAAACAAGCGCTGGCGGATTCCTATTTTGCCGACAAGAAGCTGTTCCCGAATGTAGATTTCTACTCGGGTATCATCCTTGAGGCGATGGGTTTCCCAACCTCGATGTTCACACCAATCTTTGCCGTCAGCCGCACCGTCGGCTGGATTTCGCAGTGGAAGGAAATGATTGGCGATCCACAGTTGAAAATCGGCCGCCCACGCCAGCTCTATAAGGGTGAAACCCTGCGTGATTATGTGGATATCGAAAAACGCTGACCCATAGATCATCCGTGATCTGCAAATGTTCAGGGGGCCAAATGGCCCCCTTTTTCGTTGATAATCTGATCAGCCCGGCCTCTTCAATGCGACTGGTATCAGCGGCCCTCAAACCCTGGTTTGCGCTTTTCGAGAAAGGCCACAACGCCTTCCTGAAAATCGCGGGTCATACCGCAGCGGCCCTGCAATTTGGCCTCATAATCCAGCTGCGCCGACAATCCGTTGTCCCAGGACTTGCGCAATGCCTGTTTCATGTTGCCATAGGCTTTGGTCGGGCCATTCGCCAGGTGTTCGGCCCGTTTGCGCCACTGGTCGGCAAACTCATCGTCGGGGGCCCATTCCCAGATCATCCCCCAATCCGAGGCTTGCTGCGCAGAAATAGGCTCGGCAAACATTGCGGCCCCCATCGCTTTGGCGGCCCCCATCTGACGGGGCAACCAATAGGTGCCACCCGCATCCGGCATCAGGCCAATACGGGCAAAAGCCTGCAAGAAATACGCGCTTTTAGTTGCGATGACCACATCCGCCGCCAGCGCCAGATTGGCACCTGCCCCCGCCGCCGGTCCGTTCACCGCGCTGATGGTCGGGATTTTGCAATTGCCGATGGCGTGCAGCATGGGTTCGTATTCATCACGCAACACCCGCTCCATATCAATCGCCGACACATCGCCACTGTCGCTCAGATCTTGCCCAGAACAAAATGCATCACCCTCACCAGTGATGACAAGCACCCGCGCAGATCCAGCCGCGGCAGTGGCAGCATCGGTGATCTCGGCCCGCATCTGTGTGCTCAGCGCATTCATCCGCTCAGGCCGGTTCAGCCGCAACAAGGCGATGCCATCGTTGATGTCAAATGTGATGGTTTGATAGTCTTTCACAGCGTGCGGCCTCTTGAAATGCAGATGGCAAATATCTGGAGATTGTTGGCGGGATGCAAGGTGCAACCTGCCTCAGCCCTTCAGGATCTGATCCAGTCGTGCCTGTTCGGGCGCGCTTAACCCCGGATCGCCAACACCATCTGATTGCGCCCGCGCACGACGGCGCACATACACCAGCCCCATCCCTGCCCCAATCAACAACATCAACGCCCCCGCGGACCAAAGCAGCATATTCGCCCCGGTTGTTATCGGTTTGAGCAACACAAATTCACCA
>DFBW01000006.1 GCA_002366775.1 Roseovarius sp. UBA3070
GCAAGCCACGGCCACCTATGAGCATGAATTGCTGGCCGATATGCTGACCAAGAAGAAGATGCTGCCTTACCGCGCACGGGTGCGGGCGCGTACAATTGATGAATTTGACGGCTGGGTGCGCCATGACGGCGAAGAGTTTTTGTATGTGCTGACGGGGGTGATCAAGCTGTTCACCGAATTTTATGAACCGGCTGTGATGCGCCGAGGCGATTGCGCCTATTATGATGCCTCCATGGGCCATAACGCGATTTCAGTCAGTGATGAAGACGCTACCATTTTGTGGGTGACGTCTGTGGTGTAGCTAAACCGCGCAGCGTTGTGCAGGCACGCAAAAACTGCGCGATCTGCTAAGATCACGGTCAAGGTGCCTTGGTCATCCTGATTGGGCGAATTAGTGTTACCGGGTTAGAACCAGCTTTGCACGCCGCGGGCCGCGCCCGATACGTCCTGACCGATGCCATCGACCGTCGCACAGCCTGCCATCAAGGTGACAAGCCCCAAAACGAAGAGATGTTTCATTGTTTTGCCTCAGTAGTTTATTGTAACTGCTCGTGTTTTTATTGCGCCCACCATACCTCAGGTAGGAAGTGAATTCCATCCCCGTAGATCGGCAGGCGGTCTTTTGCGTATGTCAGCTGTTTCAGATGTGCCACACGCCCGACAGAATATTGATGGATTGGGATCACATAGCGCCCGGCCGTCAGCACACGGTCCAGCGCACGGGTCGCGGCGATGAAGTCTTCGCGGGTTTTGGATGTCAGCATGGCGCGGATCATCGCATCTGCGGCGGGGTTTTTCATACCCATCAGGTTGCGGCTGCCGGGTTGATCCGCGGCCTCGGACCCCCAATACAGCGCCTGTTCATTGCCGGGGCTAAGGGACAGGGATCGGCGGATGAAGGTGATGTCATAGTCAAAGGCGGCTTCGCGCTCGGAGTATTGCGCTTTGTCGATTTGCTGGATGTTCAGGCCAATACCCAGCCGACTAAGCGCGCCGGCATAGATATCCATGATCGCTGTGGCTTGCTGGATCAGCGCGTCTTGCTTTAGCAACACGTTCAGTTCCAGCGGTTGGCCATTGGCATTCTTCAACACGCCGTCCTGAACGCTCCAGCCGGCTTGCTCCAGCAGTTTGATTGCCTTGCGCAGGTTGGCACGGTTGCGTTTGGTGCCATCAGATTGGGGCAGGGTGTAGCCCTCAATTGTGCCGGGCATCAGATCACCGCGAAAGGGGATCAGCAGCTCAAGCACCCGGCCCGTGGCGGGGCCGTCTTGCATGGCCAGCTCGGAATTTGAAAAATACGAGGAGATGCGCGGCTGGCGCCTACCGGTGAGGGTGTCATTGATGTACTCAAAGTTGAAGGCGTACATAAGCGCCTCGCGCACCCGCCAATCATCCAGCGGCGCACGACGCGTGTTGAGCACAAACCCGGTGATGCCCGAGGGCTTGTGATGGGGGATTTCGGATTTGACGATATCGCCGCGCTGCACGGCGGGGAAATCATACTGGACCTCCCAACGCTCTGCGTTAAATTCGCGCACAAATGATATGGCTTGCGCCTTGAACGCCTCTTTCATCACGGTGTCGTCGCCGTAAAATTCAATACGGATCTCATCAAAGTTGTTGGTGCCCCGGCGCAGGGCCAAATCCTTGCCCCAATATTCGGGGTTGCGTTTCAGCACGACATTTCGGTCGATCTCAAAGCTGTCTACGGTGTAGGGCGCTGTGCCAATTGGAATTTCCCCGAACCCGGCATCAGCAAAATCACGCCCGTCCCATTGGGCCTTTTTCAGGATTGGGCGCAGCCCGGCAATCAAGGCCAACTCGCGGTCCTCAACATTAAAAACCATGCGCACGCTGCGCGGGCCGGTGGCGGTGATGCTTTCGATTTTCTGCCACAACCCGGCGTAGCGCAAATTGCCAACGGTACCCAAAGTTTCATAGGACCAGATCACATCTTCGACGGTGACGGGCGATCCATCAGAAAAACGCGCCCCTTCGCGCAGGGTAAATTCGACCCAATCGCGCGAATCGGATGTCTCGACCGATTCGGCCAGAAGGCCATAAAGTGTGAAAGGTTCATCATATGAGCGCCCCATCAGGGATTCGTACGCCAAAAACCTGAGCTGCCAGGGCGGGGTGCCTTTGCGGGCGAAAGGATTGAGCGAATCAAAGCCCCCAACATTACCAGTGATCAACTGCCCGCCCTTGGGCGCATCCGGGTTGGCATAGGGCAGAGACACAAAATCCGGTGGTAAGGCGGGGTCGCCATACATAGCTATGCCATGGGCGGGCTGCGCCTGTGCCGCGGCAGTAGACAAAATGATCGTCAAAATCAGTGCAGCGGGCCGCAATGAGCGGAAAAATTCTGATCTCATATTGGCAACAATCCTTAATCGCTCTTGTTTTGTTGAGGCCTTAGGTAATAGGGGTTTTATGTCTTTTCAAACTTTTAGCTTGGCCGACGGCACTGAAACGCATATAAAGGGGTCACTGCTCGATAGGTTTCTTGCCTGTATGAAACCTGCCTCAATAACTTAACGCCAGCTTCGTGCTGGCGTTTTTTTTGTGCCCAACACTTTGATGGATCGGCGTGCAATCTCTAACGTCAGGAATTATGCTGCACCTGCAAATTAAGGAGTGCATGGACATGAGCGTAGCAGGCAAGACCGCGATTGTAACCGGATCAACATCAGGCATCGGGCTGGGCATTGCCACTGAATTGGCCCGTGCGGGCGCCAATGTGGTGCTGAACTCATTCACCGATTCGCAAGATGACCACGCGTTGGCCAAAACACTGGCCGAGGAGCACGGCGTCGAGGTGCGCTATATTCAGGCGGATATGTCAAAATCCGATGAATGCCGTGGGTTGGTCGAAGCGGCGGGCCGTTGCGATATTCTGGTGAACAATGCGGGCATTCAATATGTGGCGCCAATTACCGAGTTTCCGGTGGACAAATGGGATGCAATCATTGCGATCAACATGTCGTCGGCATTTCACACCACGGCAGCTGCCTTGCCGATGATGCGCGCCGCTGGCTGGGGACGGGTGATCAACATAGCGTCGGCTCACGGGTTGCGCGCCAGCCCGTTCAAATCGGCCTATGTCACCGCCAAGCATGGGGTGGTTGGCATGACCAAGGTTGTAGCGCTGGAAACCGCCAAAGAGGCGATCACCTGCAATGCGATTTGCCCGGGCTATGTGCTGACACCTTTGGTTGAGGCGCAAATTCCGGACACGGCCAGGGAATACGGCATTTCGCAGGATGAGGCGATTGAGAAGGTGATTTTGCTCAAGCAGCCCTCCAAGGAGTTTGTGACGGTTGAACAATTGGCGGGAATGGCGATGTTTCTGTGTTCGGATGCGGCGGCGCAAATGACAGGGACAACAATGACGGCGGATGGTGGCTGGACGGCGCAGTAGTTTCGAATTGCCTGGTGGCAATCCGACCGGGTGGGGGCCAGCCCCCACACCCCCGGGATATTTGCAGCAAGAAGATGGGCAAAACCTCTGGTTCAGATTTTGCGCGAAACGCTTTGAATGCGTCAGAGCGCAGGAGTTAGTCTTCTTCCTCGACCACGCCGCCATTTTGATCCGGATAAACCAGTCCGGCTGAAATCACCAGTTTGGCGGCTTCTTCCACGCTCATGTCCAGCTCGATCACATCTTCTTTGGGGAGGAACAGCAAAAAGCCTGAGGTTGGATTGGGCGTTGTGGGTAGGAAGATGCTCATCAAAGCGCCCGAGGTTTCTGCACGTTCCGCGATTTCGCCCTTGGCTGTGGTTGAGATAAACCCAATCGCCCAAATGCCTTTGCGCGGGTATTGAATGAGGCAAGCCTTTTCAAAGCTGCGTTCGGATTGGGCAAAGACCGTTTCGGCAATCTGTTTGACGCCGGAATAGATGGTGCGCACCACGGGCATGCGATCAACCAGGGATTCCGCGAAATTGATCAGCGACTTACCAATCAATCCCTTGGCAATCCAGCCCACCACGATGGTGAAGATCAAGAAGATAAACACCCCGATGCCGCGCAGGTTGATGCCGATATATTTCTCAGGTTGGAACGTATAAGGCACGAGTGGCAGCACCACACCATCGACCCAGCCAATGATCCCCCAGACCAACCAGACGGTCAGCGCCACAGGGGCAATCACGACAATGCCGGTCAGAAAGCTGGCGCGCAGCCCGGCAAACCGGCCCGGCTTGCGCGGCGGCGGAGGAGTGTTCTCATCAAAGGGTGTGTTCATCAGGCAGGGCCCGTCACTATAGGTCAACCGCTATGTAAGCAGAAAATTGCCCCGCGACAATGGGGGCTATCGTGCCCCCGATGATGCCAGCTCAATAGCAATCGAAGCTGCAAGGCGGGCATTGTTGAGCACCAAAGCTATATTCGCCTTAAGGGATTGGGTTTCACTCAGCTCGTATAGCCGCGCCAATAAGAAGGGTGTGACGGCTTTGCCGGTGATGCCTTTTGTGTCGGCTTCTGTCTGGGCCTGGATAATCATGGGGGCCAGAATATCGGCCGGAATTTCATCGCCCAAGGGGATGGGATTGGCAATAAGCTGTCCGCCGGGCAGGCCGAGACGAGCCCGCATCTGATGCGCACGGGCGATTTCGCCAGCAGTATCCATGCGCAAGGGGGCTGTCAGTTCCGAGGTGGCTGACCAAAAGGCGGGCAGGGCATTTTGACCATAGGCGATGACTGGCACACCAAGCGTTTCCAGCACCTCCAGCGTTTTGGGCAGGTCCAGAATGGCCTTAGCCCCGGCGCAAACCACTGTGACGGGGGTTTGCGCCAGTTCCTGCAAGTCGGCCGAGATATCAAACGTGTCGGATGCGCCACGATGCACGCCGCCGATGCCTCCGGTGGCGAACACCTGGATATCCGCCAGATGCGCCGCAATCATGGTGGCGGCGACAGTGGTGGCCCCTGTGCGCCCCTGCGCCATAGAGACCGCCAGATCAGCACGGCTGAGTTTGGCGACATTCCGGGCCTTGGCCAATGTTTCCAACTATGCCCCGGTCAGACCCACATGCTATTGCCCATCAAACACCGCGATGGTGGCAGGTGTGGCACCGGCATCTCGTACGGTCTGCTCAACCAAAAGGGCAGTGTGCTGGTTTTGCGGAT
>DFBW01000047.1 GCA_002366775.1 Roseovarius sp. UBA3070
GCCACGGCGTCATCCTGACCGGGATCGGTATCAATAATGATCTTTCGGGGGGGCATGCGGGCCTCATCTGTGTGGCGGGCACCATGCTGGGCGGGGGGCAGAATGTCCACCACCACACAGATGATTATGCGCTTTGCCACCGATTTCCCTCCACCTATGGGCGGGCCAGCGCAAGGATGCCTAGCCGCTTTTCTCTTCGGCTTTGGCACGATCCCAAAGGGCGTCCATCTCGGCCAGATCAGAATGCTCGGGGCGTTTGCCTTGCTCGGCCAGGAATGCCTCAATCCGCTCAAACCGGCGGGTGAATTTACCGTTGGCCCGGCGCAGGGCGGCTTCGGGTTCTACCCCCATGTGGCGCGCCAGATTGGCCATGACAAACAGCAAATCGCCAAATTCTTCTTCGACTTCATTCTGGGTCAACTCGCTTGCGGCCTCTGTCAACTCGGCGACTTCCTCGGTGATTTTATCCAACACCTGATCGACCTCGGGCCAGTCAAACCCAACCCGTGCGGCGCGTTTTTGCAATTTTGCGGCCCGTAACAGGGCAGGCAGCCCCACGGCCACACCATCCAGCGTCCCTGTTTGGGCCTTACCGGCGCGTTCGCCCGCTTTGAGCGTTTCCCAATCACGGGTTTGCTGCTCGGCTGATTTATCGCGGCTTTCATCGCCAAATACATGCGGATGCCGCGCAATCATTTTTGCGCTAATTCCGTCCGCTACCTGATTGAAATCAAACAGGCCTTTCTCATCGGCGATCTGTGCGTGAAACACCGATTGCAGTAACAGATCACCCAGCTCGTCGCGCAGCTCATCCCAAGCCTCGCGCTCTATCGCGTCGGCGACTTCATAGGCCTCTTCAATCGTGTAGGGCGCGATGGTGGCAAAATCCTGTTCAATGTCCCATGGACAGCCGGTATCAGGGTCGCGCAACCGGCGCATAATGGCGATCAGACGGGGCATCCCGCCATGTGGGTCATGAATAGATCGATCGTCAGCCATTGCAGCGGGCCTCTAATTGCGGTTGAGTGAACCCTGACGGGCATTCAAACAGGAGTCCAGAGCATGGCGGTGATCAACCGCATCGCAGGTTTTGCCGATGACATGACCGCCTGGCGCAAGCACTTGCATGAAACGCCCGAACTGGGGTTTGAGTGCCACGAAACCGCTGCTTTCGTGGTGGAAAAGTTGCGCGAATTCGGTATCACCCAGATTGAGACTGGCATTGCCACCAGCGGTGTTGTCGCCGTGATTGACGGGCAAGGAGATGGCCCCACCATTGGCCTGCGCGCTGATATGGATGCTTTGCCAATTTCTGAGATGACCGGGTTGGACTATGCCTCAAAAAATGCCGGGAAAATGCATGCCTGTGGCCATGATGGGCACACCACGATGTTGCTGGGCGCGGCCCGTTATCTGGCTGAAACCCGCAATTTCAAAGGTCGTGTGGCGTTGATTTTCCAACCGGCCGAAGAAGGGCCGGGAGGGGCAAAAATTATGGTCGAAGAGGGCATTCTGGACCGCTACGATATCGCGCAGGTCTATGCGTTGCACACACAGCCAGGGGCGCAGGCGGGCTCATTTCACACCACGCCGGGCCCGATTATGGCGGCGGCGGATACGTTTCACATTGATATCACAGGCGTCGGCGGGCACGCCGCTTATCCACAGGAATCGCGTGATCCGGTGGTTGCCGCGGCGGGAATTGTGCAGGCAATTCAATCGATTATAAGCCGTAATTCAGCCGCTCGTGAAGAGGTGGTGCTCTCGGTTACGCAGATACATACCGGCTCGATTGACAATGTGATTCCGCAGACTGCTTATCTGAATGGCACGATCAGAACCTTTGATGAGGGCGTGCAGGCAATGGTGTTTGAACGGTTGCAACAGGTGGTTGACGGGCAGGCGGCCACTTACGGGGTTGAGGCGGAGCTGCGTATTGAGGTGGGCTACCCGCCGACGGTGAATGATCCGCTCGCAACCGAATTCGCAGCATCGGTGGCAGCAGATGTATCCGGGCCGGATGCTGTTTCAACCAGCTACACTCCAGAAATGGGGGCTGAGGATTTTGCTTACATGTTGCGACATCGCCCCGGTGCTTACCTATTTTTGGGGCAAGGCGATGCGGCAGGGCTGCACCATCCGGAGTTTGATTTCAACGATGCAGTGGCCCCGGTTGGCGCGTCGTTCTTTGCCCGGTTGGTAGAGCAGGCGCAGCCCTTGTTGGAACGCTGAGTGCAAATAGAATGGAAGAAGAGGTAATATTATCATGGCATTAGCGGATGCAAAGAACGAAGTTGATCTGGCGTTCACGCGCAAGGGTTTGAAGGGGCAAGGATATGAAAATGCCTTTGGCGGCGCGACGTCATTTCTACGAAGGCGCTACACCAAAGACCTGACCGGGGTTGATATTGCGGTGACTGGCGTGCCGTTCGATCAGGCCGTCACCCATCGCCCAGGCACCCGGTTTGGCCCTCGTGCAATCCGCGAGGCCAGCACGCTGCAACCTTTTGATGCGCCCTACGGTTGGGATGGCTATGATCCGATGGAGGAGTTGAACATCATTGATTACGGCGATCTCAGCTTTGATTATGCCGATATTCCTTCCTTTCCCGGCGCGTTGCAGGCGCATATCAAGACCATTCTGGATTCCGGGGCGGCCAGTATTACCTTGGGAGGGGATCATTACATTTCTTTCCCGATTCTAAGGGCTTACGCCGAGAAGTTCGGGCCAGTGTCATTGCTGCAATTTGATGCGCATTCTGATACTTGGCCGGATGATGACATGGCCCGCGTGGATCATGGAACGATGTTTTACAAGGCCGTGAAGGAAGGGCTGATTGATGTTAAACGCTCGGTGCAGGTGGGTATTCGCACAACCAACCCGGATACTTTGGGTGTAAACACCATTGACGCCCGCGAGGTGCATGAACGTGGTCCCGTGGAAACATCAAAGAAAATCAAAGAGATACTGGGCGATGCTCAGACATATCTGACCTTTGATATTGACGGGCTGGACCCGGCGTTTGCCCCCGGAACCGGCACGCCGGTCTGGGGCGGGCTGACCAGTGGGCAGGCGTCCATTATCCTGCGGGATCTGGCCGGGATCAATATGATCGGCGGTGATGTGGTTGAGGTGTCCCCACAATATGACGTGTCCGGTGCTACGGCTGTGGCAGGGGCACATGTGGCGATGGAATTGCTGTGTTTGTGGGGTTGGACCCGCCGCAAAGGGTAATGCAGTGTTCGGGCTGGCCAGAGGTTTGAGGCGGTAGGTTGTGAACGCCTGACGTTTAATGATGACCAACAAAGGGATGATGCTATGAAATGGGTGCTGACCAGCCTGATGGTGATCGTCATTCTGGCGGTGGGATTAAGCCTTTGGGCACGTCTTGCCCCGTCAGACCCCGACCACTGGCACGTCATGCCAAACAAGCCGCGTGACATCAACCAAGAGGGGGCGGCGCTTCGGGTGGTGGTGGCACAAGAAGACACGCTGGCGCGGCTTCATGACATCATCCTGGACGAGCCACGCACGATCATGCTGGCCGGATCAGTAGAGGATGGGATGATCACCTATATCACCCGCTCGGCGCTGTTTGGTTTTCCCGATTACACGACAGTATGGCAAAACGGGTCTGAACTGGCTGTCTATGGACGGTTGCGCATTGGCTATTCAGATTTGGGAGTTAACGCTGCCCGCATTGATCGCTGGCTGGCTCTGCTTGGGCAGGGCGGAGGATAGGCAGCCCTCCTGCAACTCGCGCCACATCGGTACATTCAGTGACATCTGACATTGCGCCATGAACATCCGGCCATCGACCTGCAAACAAATGCTTTCGCCCAGTTCCACCCGTGACCCGCTGCTATCGGTGCAATAGCAATCAATCGGCACGCCATTCATTGTACCGTCAGCCAGCACCGGGCTGGCGGCAAGAATGAGCGATATAAAGGTGACAAGCCTTTTCATACGCCAATTATAGCATGAAGTTCTCCCTTGACCAATCCGTCTGGATCGGGACAAGAAGCCGCATCATGATACCACGCGACAGATTAGAACAAATCACCCAGCGGTTCGAGTTTATCGAGGCGCAGATGGCAACAGGCGAGGGCGATATTGCCCAGTTGGGCCGCGAGTACGCCGAAATGCGCCCCGTGGTTGACGAAATCCGCGCCTATATTGAGCTGCTGGATGATCAGCGTGCTGTGCGCGAAATGCTGGATGATCCGGAAATGCACGATCTTGCTAAGCGTGAGCTGGCTGATCTGGAGGCCCGCGTGCCAGATATGGAAGCCTCGCTTCAACTGGCGCTCTTGCCCAAGGACAAGGCCGATGCACGCCCCGCCATCATCGAGATCCGCCCCGGAACAGGCGGCGAGGAGGCGGCGTTATTTGCCGGAGATTTGCTGCGGATGTATCAGCGCTATTCTGAGGGCCGTGGCTGGAAGTTTGAGATTATCGAGGAAAGCCAGACCGAACTGGGCGGCATCAAAGAGGTGATCGCCCATGTGAAGGGTGAAAACGTCTTTGCCAGGATGAAGTTTGAAAGCGGTGTGCACCGGGTGCAGCGCGTGCCCGAAACCGAAAGCGGCGGGCGCATTCATACCTCGGCCGCCACAGTGGCGGTGCTGCCCGAGGCCGAGGATGTGGATATTCAGATTGATGCCAATGACATTCGCATTGATACGATGCGCGCCTCCGGGTCTGGCGGGCAACATGTGAACACCACCGATTCTGCGGTGCGCATCACGCATATTCCCTCGGGTATCGTGGTCACCAGCTCTGAAAAATCCCAACACCGCAACCGAGAGATTGCGATGCAGGTGCTTAAAACCCGGCTGTTTGATGCAGAGCGCCAAAAGGTCCATAATGAGCGGTCTGCTGACCGCGCCGCTCAGGTGGGCACGGGGGATCGCTCCGAACGCATCCGCACCTATAATTTCCCGCAGGGGCGCATGACGGATCATCGCATCAACCTGACGCTCTATAAGCTGGATCAGGTGATGCAGGGCGATCTGGACGAGGTGATAGATGCGCTGACGGCCGATGCACAGGCGGGTTTGCTGGCGGAGATGGATGGGTGATCGTCCAGGAGGCGCTGAGACTGGGGATCGTGCGTCTTAGGGACGCCGGTATTGATGACCCGGCCCGCGATGCACGGCTTTTGATGGCGGCCTGTCTTGGCGTACAACGTGACCGCCTGACCCTTGTGGTGCAGGATGAATTTGATCCACTGGTCGAAGCCAATTTCTTTGCCGCCATTGGTGAGCGCCAGCAAAACCGCCCCATGTCACATCTGTTGGGGTATCGTGATTTTTATGGTCACCGGTTCAGCGTGTCATCTGATGTCTTGGATCCGCGTGGTGATACAGAAACGCTGGTTGCTGCGGCCCTTGATGTGCCCTTTGAAACTGTTCTTGATTTGGGCACCGGATCGGGCTGCATTGTGACAAGCCTGTTGGCGCAACGGGCGCAGGCACGCGGCGTGGGCAGCGATCTGTCACAAGCCGCCCTGAGCATTGCTGAAAAGAACGCCCAAGCTCTGGATGTGGCCAATCGGTGCCGCTTTTTGCACTCTGATTGGTTTGAAGCGGTTGAGGGTACGTTTGATTTGATCGTCTCAAACCCGCCTTACATAGCCGCAGATGAAATGGACGGCCTGCAACCTGAACTATCGTTTGAGCCACGTATGGCACTGACGGATGAGGGCGATGGATTAAGCGCGTACCGTGCCATTACTGCCAAGGCGCGCGCATATCTGCGCCCAAACGGGTGGCTGATGGTTGAGATCGGCCACACCCAAGGCCCGCCCATTGAACAGATGTTTCACCGCGCCGAGTTGTCATCGGTGAAAGTGTTGCCTGATTTGGATGGCCGGGATCGTGTTGTCGTTGGGCAAAACCCGGCATAAGTTGCACAAACACCGCGATTTTACGCCTATTACCACGATATACCCGCAAAATCTTCGCTTTGCCCTTGTGCCGCAGCTGCGTGCGTGGTTATTGAATATTAGTCATGATCAAGGATGCTCCATTCGGCGCTCCGGCATGACACCAAGCCAAGACATGTCGGGATCCGGGTAACTAAGCGGCGCAAGGGGTGCCAATCGGATCACACAAACGACGCTTTGAGCATAAGGCAATACAGCAAATCCCATGAGATCATCGAAGTCACGTTCGCGTAATAAGTCCAATCGGAACAACAATAATCGTCCGTCTGGCGGCAATATCATCAATCGGGTGTTCGACAGTTCGGGCCCCGAAGGTAAAGTGCGCGGTACGCCGCAGCAAATCATCGAGAAATACAACCAACTGGCGCGTGACGCACAGCTGGCTGGTGATCGGGTGGCCACGGAAAACTTTCAACAGCACGCGGAACATTATTTGCGGTTGCTGGGCGAAGCGCAAAAAGAGATGGACGCCAAGCGCGAAGAGCAGGAGCGCCACAATCGTGAGCGCCAGGCCGAGCGCGACCGCGAGCGTGCACAACGCCAGGAGCGTGAAGCAAACAGCGGCGGCGGCGGTGGTGGAGGCGAATCAGCTGAGCCGACAAAGGGCGGCGATCTGGCCGATGCACCACAACCGGATGTGATGCCCGCCTCGGTTGGAGACAGTGAAAGTGGTCTGGTGGAAACACCCGAAAGCCAACCCCCAAAGCCCAAACGCCAGCGCAAACCGCGCAAACCCGCGCAAGAGGCGCCCAAGCCCGTTACAAACGACGAGCCGGGACCAGCGGAAGCCGCTGAGTAATCAATTCTGTTAGATTGTTATCGAAAAGCGCGGGGGAAACCTCGCGCTTTTCATGTTGGCAAGGCGTTCTTCCACCCGACTGGGTGGTCTCACGTCAGGTGGTCTCACGTCAGCTGGCCATCAGCCGTGCCAAGGCGCAGAACTGCTCAAGGGCGACAGTTTCAGCCCGGTCCGTGGGTTTGATGCCCGCTGCAATCAACCGATCCTCGATATCAGGCGCCATGCCTTTGAGAGCGGCGCGCAGCATCTTGCGGCGCTGGTTGAATGCTTTGGCCACGACATGCTCCAACAGTTTTGGATCAGCGGGGTATCGTGGTTCGGGCAGGGCCGTCAGATGCACCACCGCAGAGGACACTTTGGGCGGCGGTGTGAACGCTTCGGGGGGCAAAGACATCACGATGCGCGCATCCGCCCGCCACTGTGCCAGCAGCGCCAACCGCCCATAGGCCTTGGAGCCGGGCTGCGCCACGATACGTTCGGCCACTTCGCGTTGAAACATCAATGTCAGACTGTCCCAGAAGGGCGGCCATTGGGCCGGGGTCAGCCAGCGCACCAACAGTTCGGTGCCCACATTATAAGGCAGGTTGGCGACGACACGGATGGGGGGCGTCAGATGCGCAAGTGGATCAATGGCCAGCGCATCTGCGTTCAATACACTCAGTTGGCCGGGATAGGCGCGCGAGATCTCCTCAAGCGCTGGCAGGCAGCGTTGATCCTTTTCAATGGCCACAACCCGCCGCGCCCCCTCGGCCAGCAATCCGCGGGTCAGCCCACCGGGGCCGGGGCCGATCTCCAGCACGTCGCAGCCGGTCAAATCCCCCGCCTGACGCGCAATTTTGGCCGTTAGATTGAGATCCAGCAAAAAATTCTGCCCCATTGATTTGCGCGCTGACAATTCGTGATCGGCAATCACCTGGCGCAGAGGGGGGAGGGTGTCGATTGTGCTCATGCTGTGTCTTGTCAGCTCCGGGCTGCGGCCATACGGGCGGCCATTTTCAGGGCTTCAATCAGGGACGTAGGATTGGCGATGCCGCGCCCTGCGATGTCAAATGCAGTGCCATGATCGGGCGAGGTGCGCACAAAAGGCAGGCCCAGCGTGACATTCACCCCCCGGTCGAAATCCAGCGTCTTGATCGGGATCAGGGCTTGATCGTGATACATGCAGATGGCGGCGTCATAGGTTTCACGCGCGCGGGCGTGAAACATTGTATCGCCCGAAAGCGGGCCGCTGAGCGCCATGCCTTCAGACCTGAGCCGCTCAAGCACCGGAGTGATCAAAGTGATTTCCTCACGCCCCATTTTGCCACCCTCACCAGCATGGGGGTTCAGCCCGGCAATGGCCAAGCGTGGCGTGGCAAGGCCGAAATCCCGGATCAGACCGGCATGGGTGATGCGAATGGTGTGTTCCAACACCTCGGGTGTCAGGGCCTTTGGTACGTCTGACAAGGGGATGTGGATGGTGGCGGGCACCACACGCAGCTGATCAGAGGCCAGCATCATCACCACATGTTCAACGCCAGCCAAGGCGGCCAGATATTCAGTGTGGCCGGGATAGGCAAACCCAGCCCCTTCCTGAAGGGCGCGCTTGTGAATGGGGGCGGTGCATAGCGCTGACGCCGCGCCCGATTGCACCAGATCAACGCC
>DFBW01000167.1 GCA_002366775.1 Roseovarius sp. UBA3070
CGGGCGGAATGCTGGCGCAGTATCTGGCACGTCGCGGCATAAAAGTTGAAGTGAATATTCTGACCAAAACCATACCACATATCGCCGATCTGCTGAACCGGCATGCCGAGGACATCAATGCTGATCTGATCGTGATGGGCGCATATGGCCATTCGCGTATCCGCGAGGCGATGTTTGGTGGGGCGACCCGTGACATGCTGAGCGAATGCAATCGACCGGTCCTGATGGCGCATTGACCGCAAGCGGGTGATCAACCCTTCGCAGGGGTATGCAGGGCACTGATGAGATCGGGCTGCTTCAGGACAGTATCCCACCATCGCTGTCGTCGCCGGCTTCTTCCATCAACCTGTCGAAATCGGGCACTGTCACACGGCGCTTGCCTTCCAGTACAATCACCCCGTCGCGTTTGAGCGCCGAAATCTGGCGGCTGACCGTCTCCAGCGTCAGCCCCAGATAATCCGCCATTGCCTCGCGGGTGAGAGGCAGATCAAACACCATTTCGCCACTTGCAGTGGCCATTTCCAGCGTGGCATTGCGGCTGGCAATGATCGACAAGAGTGACGCAATCTTTTCTCGGGCTGTTTTGCGGCCCAACACCAGCATCCATTCGCGGGCGGCATCCAATTCATCCAACGTCATTTGCAGCAGGCGCTGTGCAATATGGGGCGTTTCGGTCATCATTTGCTCAAAAGGGGCTTTGCGAAAACAGCACATGACCAAATCCGAAACAGCCACGACATCATATGCGGCCTGATTGCGCCCCGGGCGTCCCACAAAATCACTGGGCAACAACAGGCCCACCATCTGGGTTCGCCCGTCTTCCATCGTCTGGGTCAATGTGGCGATACCGCTGACAACAGAGCCAACAAAATCCATGTTGTCCCCTGACCAAATCACCGATTGGCCTGCGGAAAAGCTGCGATAGTACTTAATCTGGTCTAGTTTAGTCAGCTCATCCGCATCACAACGTGCACAAACCGCCCGGTGGCGGATTGGGCAGTCACCACAGTTTCTGGGTGCAAAAGTCAGTGTATCAGGCAGCATGGCTGCTCCTTGTCGTCGTTTGATCTGGGTCAAAGTCAGACCCCTCGAAGCTCATTATAGGGGGTATCATGACATCGAAAGCACTCTTGGGCAAACTGGGTCTCTTTGACGCAAAGGTGCCGCGCTATACATCATACCCAACTTCGCCACATTTTGGCAAAACAGTTGGGGAAAATACCTTTATCAACTGGATCAAGGCCGTCCCTGAGGGTGCAAGAATCTCACTCTATGTGCATGTGCCGTTTTGCAGACACCTGTGTTGGTTTTGTGCCTGTCGCACTCAAGGCACACAGAAAATGGCGCCTGTGGCGGCATATCTGAAGGTTCTGAAATCCGAATTGGCGCTGCTGTCGCAACATCTGCCCAAGGGCATTACCTTGTCACGCCTGCATTGGGGGGGTGGCACGCCCACCCTGCTGGATGGCGAGATGATTGAAGAACTGGCGGATGCGATCAAAGCCGTCGCGCCTTTCAGCGACACCACGGAATTTTCCGTTGAGATAGATCCAAACGAGCTGGATGCGAATCGTCTGAAGGCGCTTGTGCGGGCCGGAATGACACGCGCCTCGATCGGGGTGCAGGATTTTGACCCGGACATTCAGAAAACCATCGGGCGGATTCAACCCTATGACCTGACCCGGAAAGTGGTCGATGACATCCGCGCCGCTGGTATCCAAAGCCTGAATGCTGACATCCTTTTTGGGCTGCCGCACCAGACGCCTGAACGTATTTCTGACAGTGTGCAAAAGCTGCTGTCTCTCTCGCCTGACCGGGTCGCGCTTTATGGCTATGCGCATGTGCCCTGGATGGCCAAACGGCAGCAGTTGATTCCGTCCGACACCCTACCAACACCCCAAGACAGGCTCGCCCTGTTTGAAACTGCCCGCCAGCTGTTTCAGTGGGATGGCTACCGGGACGTGGGCATTGACCATTTCGCACGGCCCGAAGATGGGCTGGCTCAGGCGCAGCGCGCTGGCAAGCTGCGCCGCAACTTCCAGGGCTACACAGACGATCAGGCTGATGTGTTGATTGGAATGGGGGCCTCGTCGATTTCGAAGTTCCCACAGGGTTATGCGCAAAATACACCGGCCACGGGGGCCCATACGGCAGCCATTCGTGCCGGGCGGTTTTCAACCACGCGCGGGCATGTGTTTTCTGGCCAAGACACGTTGCGCGCCCGAATGATCGAAGCCTTGATGTGCGATTTCTTCGTCAAGACGGCAGAATTGCACGACACGTTTGGCGTGCCACTGGCCGAGCTAAATGAGATACTGAGCGCCACGGATCAGGCGTTTGCCGGTTTGTTGCAACTGAGTGACGAGGGTCTTTTTGTCCCACCAGAGGCCCGTCCTTTGACCCGCATGATTGCGCGCAGCTTTGATGCCTATGATCTCAGCACTGCGGGCCACAGCTCGGCTATCTGACGTTTAACGCTTGTCCAGCTCAGCGGCCAGATCTGCATATGACTTACGTCGTCAGGTCCAATGCCGCCTGTAGCAACGTCTGGGTATAGGGTGTCTGCGGGTTGTCAAAGATGTCTTTGGCCAAACCTGCCTCCACGATGTCACCTTGCTTCATGACGATCATCTTGTGGCTCATGGCGCGAACAACCTTCAAATCGTGCGAAATGAACAAATAGGCCAGCCCATATTTTACCTGCAATCGGCGCAGCAGGTCCACGATCTGCACCTGCACCGTCATATCCAAAGCCGAGGTCGGCTCATCCAGCACAACCACCTTTGGCCGCAGGATCATGGCGCGGGCAATGGCGATACGCTGGCGCTGTCCGCCGGAAAATTCATGTGGATAACGGTCCATGGTTTCCGGGTCGAGATCGACCTCATCCATCACCTCGGCCACCAAGTCTCGGGCCGGGCGGCCACCGGGGTTACCATGCACACCCAATCCTTCGGCGATGATCTGTTCGCAGGTCATGCGTGGTGAAAGGCTGCCAAAGGGATCCTGAAATACGATCTGCATGTCGGCACGGTGTTTGCGAAGCTGTTTGGTAGACCAGCTGTTTACATCCTCGCCGTCAAACTGAATGCCCCCTTGTGAGGCAATCAAGCGCATCACCGCCAGGGCCAGCGTGGTTTTGCCCGAACCACTTTCGCCAACAATCCCCAGTGTTTCCCCGGCACGCACATTGATTGTGGCCTCGTTCACGGCCTTCACATGGCCAATGGTTTTCTTCAAAAACCCCTGCTGGATTGGAAACCAAACCTTCAGCTTGTCAGTCGCAATCAAAGTGCGTGCGGTATCTGGCACCGGCTCGGGTTCGCCCGAGGGGGCCGCGGCCAGCAGTCTTTGTGTGTATTCATGCTGTGGGTTGGCGAAGATTTCTTTTGTTGGCCCGGCCTCAACAATCATGCCGTCTTTCATAACGCAGACCTTATCGGCGATCCGTTCCACCACGGCGAGGTCATGAGTGATGAACAACAGCCCCATATTTTCTTCGCGTTTCAGCTCGGCCAGCAAATCCAGAATTTGCGCCTGAATGGTGACATCCAACGCGGTTGTAGGCTCATCCGCGATCAGGATATCGGGCTTGTTGGCCAGGGCCATGGCGATCATCACGCGTTGGCGTTGCCCGCCGCTCAGCTGATGTGGATATGCGCCAAGGCGGCTTTCGGGGTCACGGATGCCCACACGTTCCAGCAGCTCGATAATCCGCGCGCGCGCCGCGTCGCCCACCAACCCCTGATGCAACTCAAGGCTTTCGGTGATCTGGCGCTCCAGCGTGTGCAGCGGGTTCAGCGATGTCATCGGTTCCTGGAAGATAAAGCTGATGTCGTTGCCCCGCACCTTGTGCAGCAGCGTGTTGTCCGCGCCGATCATTTCCTGCCCGTCATATTTGACCGAGCCGCTGACCTCGGCCGAGGAGCCGAGCAATGACACAGTGCTCAGCGCGGTGACGGATTTCCCCGAGCCGCTTTCACCCACCAGCGCCACGGTTTCACCCCTGTCGACAGTGAACGAAATACCGTGCACACAGGCCACGATTTCGCCATCCTGACGAAAGGCCACGCCCAGATCGTTGACCTCAAGCAGGCTCATTCAAATGTCTTTCTTGGGTCAAAGGCATCGCGGATCCCTTCAAAGATGAAGACCAGCAATGACAGCATAATGGCAAAGGCGAAAAACGCGGTGAAGGCCAGCCAGGGCGCTTGCAGGTTCTGCTTGGCTTGCAGTGTCAGCTCGCCCAATGACGGCGAGGAGGACGGCAGGCCAAAGCCCAGAAAATCCAGGCCCGCCAGCAGGCTGATGGTTCCGGTGATCACAAACGGCATCATTGTCAGCGTCGCCACCATGGCATTGGGCAACATATGGCGAAACATGATGGTCAGGTTGCTCACGCCCAGTGCCTTGGCCGCGCGCACATATTCCAGGTTTCGGGCGCGCAGAAACTCTGCACGCACGACGCCTACCAGTGACATCCAGCCAAACAGCACAGTGATCCCAACCAGCAGCCAAAAGCTGCGCGGCAGAATGGCAAACAGGATGATGATCACATAGAGCTGCGGCGTGGCGGCCCATATCTCGATGACGCGTTGAAAGACCAGATCAACCTTGCCGCCAAAATAGCCCTGCACAGCACCGGCAAAAATGCCGATCACAGTTGAGGCGGCTGTGACAATCAGCGTGAACATCACCGACAGGCGGAACCCATAAATCACCCGCGCCAGCACATCACGTTTGGTATCGTCAGTGCCCAGCAGGTTTTGTGCATTGGGCGGCAGGGGGGCCGCGCCGGGGCGGTCCACAGATGTGCTGTAACTATAGGGGATAGGCGGCCAAATGGCCCAGCCCTGTTGGATCACCTCACCTTCAACCACGCCGTCGGCGGCATCTTCGATGATCAGATCAGGGTCATCAAAACACGCCTCCAATCCACCGGATTTGATCAGACAGGCCACTTCCGGGTCACGGTACACAGCTTCGGTTTCGAAATCCCCGCCAAAGGCCGTTTCGGGATAAAACTTCATCACCGGGGTATAATATCCGCCCTGATATTTCACCAAAATGGGCTTGTCGTTGGCGATAAATTCAGCCGGCAAAGCAATGGCAAACAGAATGGCAAAGATAAACAGCGAGTAATACGCCCGACGGTTACGTTTGAAATTACGCCAGCGGCGCTGATTGAGAGGAGAGAGCGTCATTTACCCCTCCCGCTTTTCAAAGTCGATGCGCGGATCGACCAGAACATACATCAGATCGCTGAGAATATTGACCACCAACCCGATGAGGCCAAACAAGAACAGCGTGCCAAACATCACCGGATAATCCCGGCTGACTGCGGCCTCAAACCCCAAACGCCCCAGACCATCCAGTGAGAAGATCGTCTCAATCAGCAGGCTGCTGCCAAAGAACACGCCGACAAAAACTGCCGGAAATCCCGCGATCACAATCAGCATCGCATTGCGGAATACATGACCATAAAGCACCTTGGATTCAGTCAATCCTTTGGCGCGGGCGGTCATCACATAGTGTTTCTTGATCTCGTCCAAAAACGAGTTCTTGGTCAGCAGCGTCAGTGTCGCAAAGGCGGCAATAGTTGAGGCCAGCACCGGCAGGAAGATGTGCCACAGATAGTCTGCGGCTTTGCCAAGCACACTCAGCTGATCAAAGTTATCCGAGGTAAGCCCACGCAGCGGAAAAATCTGCCAATAGCTGCCGCCGGCGAACAAAACCACCAGCATGATCGCAAACAAAAATCCCGGGATTGCATAGGCGGCGATGATGATGCCTGATGTCCAGCTGTCAAACGTGCTGCCATCGCTGACGGCCTTGCGGATGCCCAGCGGAATCGAAATCAGATAGGCAATCAGCGTGGACCATAACCCCAGCGATATACTGACCGGCATCTTTTCCAGCACCAGTTCGGTGACGTCGATCTTGCGAAAATAGCTCTCGCCAAAATCGAGCCGCATGTAGTTCCACATCATGTTGAAGAACCGCTCCAGCGGCGGTTTGTCCAAGCCGAATTGCTCTTCCAGCTCTTTGATCAACTCAGGCGGCAGCCCGCGGGCGCCAAGGTATTTATCATTGGCCTCAGCCGCCATATCCTGACCGGCGTCACTGCCCGAGCCGGAAAACCCTTCAAACACATCACCCTGCCCCTGCATGTTGGCGATCATCTGTTCCACCGGGCCACCGGGGACAAATTGCACAAGGGCAAAGTTGATCACCATAATCCCGATCAACGTCGGGATGATCAGGAACAATCGTCGCAGGATATAGGCGCCCACTTAGACAGCCCTCCGGCATTTTGTGCAAAACAGAAACATCACCGCAATGCGCCCGAAGCTTTCAATGCGGCGGCCTTGTCGGCGTTAACCCACCAGAAATCCAAGACCCCCAGCGCGTAACGCGGCAATTCTTCAGGGTGCTCAAACATATCCCAATAGGCCACCCAATAGCTGTCATTATACCATGTGGGCACCATGAACCTCTCATAGCGCAAGGCCCGGTCCAGAGCCATCAGTGCCGCATCCTGCGCCTCGCGCGTGTCGGTTTCTAATGAGGCTTTGATGATCGCATCGACCATCGGACTGGCAAGGCCAGCCGGGTTAAACAGGCTGAACGCCGCCTCCTCAGAGCCATACATCTGCATCAAGCCAGTGCCGGCTTCCAAAAACGGGCGATACCGATCAAACACCAGATCGTAATCACGCTCGCGATTGCGCAGGGTGAATTGAGACGGGTCAACCTTCTCATACATGGCATCCACGCCCATTTTCTGCAGATTGCCGATATAGCTTTCAACCACTGCGCTCAGCGTGGCCGACCCGGACGAGGCAATCGGAAACTCGATGCTCAGCGTTTCCCCTTTGTCGTTGCGGCGCAGGCCATCATCGCCCACTTTCCAACCCGCTTCGTCCAGCAGTTTCATGGCTTTGCGCAAATTCTTGCGGTCGTTCAAGCGGTTTGCCTTTGATGTATGTGCGATCACGGCTTCGTCGCTCAGCATCTCGGGGGGCACCACGTCACCAAGGCTTTTCAACAGTTCCAACTCGGCCCCTTGGGGCACGCCTTTGGCTTCAAGCGGGCTGTCTTGAACAAAAGAATTGCGCTGGCTGAACAACCCAAACTGAAGCGATTCATTGGTCCACTCAAAATTGTAGGCCAGTGTCAGCGCCCGGCGCACCCGTACATCTTTCAGCGGCTCACGCGCCAGATTAAACACGATGCCGTTGGGCAAAGGTGGCGTGCCATCGGGCAGTTCTTCCAGCCGGACATCGCCGTTTTGCTTGGCCGGAAAATCATATCCCGTGGCCCATTTCTTGGAATTCGACTCGGCGCGGAAAGTGTATTCACCGGCTTTGAAGGCCTCAAATGCGGCGCTGTCATCGGAAAAATACTCAATCCGGATCATATCAAAATTATGCCGGCCCTGATTGATCGGCAGATGCCAGCCCCAATAATCAGGGTTGCGGGCATACACGATCCGGCGGTTCACATCGACACCGTACACCTGATAAGGGCCAGATCCGATGGCAGCGTCCAAACGGGATTCATCCAGTCGCGCGCCGGTCTCCTCATACCATGTCTTTGGAAACACAGGAGTCGAGCCAACCTGATCAATCAATGATCGCCGCGCCACGTCCTTGGCAAAGGTAAATTTGACAGTGTGGTCATCCAATGCCTCAGCGCTCAGCACTCGTTTTCTCACTGCGTCGGCATAGGATTTCAGCCCTTGGTCCAAAAACAGGTTATGCGAGAACACCACATCATGCGCCGTCACCGGTGTGCCATCGGCAAATTTTGCTTCGGGGCGCATGTGAAAAATAACCCAGGTTTTGCCTTCATCATATTCCAGGCTTTCGGCCAAAAGGCCGTACATTTCGCCGTAGGCATCGGAAGGGGCACCACCACCGGTAGACGGCATTTCGCCCATCAGGCTTTCGTAGACCATCCAGGAATAACGCCCGGCGCGCCCTTTGCGAGAATAGGGGTTCATCGAATCAAATGTGCCCGGCGCATGCAGCGAAATTTCACCGCCCTTGGGCGCATCGGGGTTCACATAGTTGAAATGTGTGTAATCGGCCGGATATGTCAGATCACCAAAGTAGGAATAACCGTGGCTGTGGATGGTCTTGTCTTCGGCCATGGCAACCGAGGCCGCAAGGGCTGCCAGACTGAGCATGAGGAACGCAGCAATTGCCCCAATAGGGTGAACCTTGGCAATTGCCCGGACCTGCGCCCGGTTGCGGTCATCAATCATACTCTTCTCCTGTTGCCCGCCTCTTGATGAGGCGTTTCTATCAGTACCCGCAAGGTAAAAGAGGCCGCCCCTTACATTCAAGCACTCAAACGTGACCGCGCGCAAATTTCCACCCTGTCCCATGAAAAAAGCCGCCGACCCGGTACAGGCGGCGGCTTTTGTAATGCGATACAGCTGAGATCAGTCGTCCAGGCTGTCGAGATAAGCGATCAGGTTGGCGCGATCCGCAGGTTTCTTCAGGCCCGAGAAGGACATTTTGGTGCCCGGCGCAAATCCCTTGGGATTGGCCAGGAAGCCGTCCAGCTCCTCAGCGTTCCAGGTTTCCGCCACGGCCACCAGTGACCCTGAATAGCCGGTAAACCCATCAGCACTTCCGACAGCGCGCCCAACCACACCGTACAGATACGGCCCCGTGGAATTGGCGCCGTCTTCCAGTTTGTGACAGGCTTTGCACTTGCCAAACACTTTGGCACCCTTGCCCAGGTCAGCTTCGGCCAGAAGCGCCGCCAGATCGGGGCCTTCCTCTTTGGCGGCATCGCCATGGTCATCGTCGCCGGTTTCGATCACATAGGCCTGATGATGGTCATCACCATGTCCGCCACCCGTGGCGTACATGATTTCGGCCACCCAGTTGCCCATGAGGAAAACCAGCAGCGCCCCACACAGAGCGCCCGTGATTTTTGTCAGTGTCATCGTATCGAACATCGGACCCGTTCCATTTGATCTGCTTTGTGACGTATCTATCCGCTTCCCTACGCGGGACGCAAGGTGTAGTTTGCGCGACCAAATGCCTTTCCCGAGGCACATTGAGACAGGAATTGATCTGATGACCAAGCGCATTGCCTTTCAGGGCGAGCTGGGAGCCTATTCTCACCAGGCTTGCCACGAAACATATCCCGATATGGAGGCCATGCCCTGTCGTACCTTTGAAGATGCGATCGAGGCTGTGCGGTCAGGCGTTGCTGAACTGGCGATGCTACCTGTCGAAAATTCTACTTTCGGGCGCGTGGCAGACATTCATCACCTGCTTCCGGAGTCTGGTCTGCATATCATCGCCGAGGCCTTCGTGCGGGTGCATATCAATCTGCTGGCCCTGCCCGGCACACCGCTGAATCAGATCGAATCAGCCATGAGCCATCCCATGCTTTTGGGCCAATGCCGGGCCTACCTTGAGGCTCAGGGCATCACCCGCGTCACGGGCGCGGATACTGCGGGATCTGCCAAACAAGTGGCCGGCGCCGGAAATCCCGCGATGGCAGCCCTGGCCAGCGAATTGGCAGGCGAGATCTATGGCCTGGATGTTGTGGCCCGCCATATTGAAGACGAAGGCAACAACACCACTCGTTTTCTGGTGATGTCACGCGACCCGGATTACACTCCTCGCGGAACCCGAAACATGATGACCACTTTCGTTTTTCAGGTTCGCAACATCCCGGCGGCGCTGTACAAGGCCATGGGCGGTTTTGCCACCAATGGCGTGAACATGACCAAACTGGAAAGCTATATGGTTGGCGGGTCTTTCACCGCGACGCAGTTTTACTCTGACATAGAAGGTCATCCGGATGACCCGAGCGTCAAATTAGCGTTGGAGGAGCTGGAGTATTTCACCTCTGAGATCACCATGCTGGGTGTTTACCCCGCCGATCCCGGCCGCCATTGACCGCTATTTGCCCTCTATGCGCCCTCAGATCAGTCCCGCCAGATCGGGTTTGACCAGGCACGATGGCCTGCTCGCTCAATCACCGCGACACGACTCCACGGCGCGTCTTTGAAACGGCGGATAGCTAAAGTGGTGCGGGTCACGCTTTGGCCATAGGTGCCGACCGCCGCTTTTCCGGGGCACGCCACAGACGAAACCTCTGATTGAAACAAAGTGGCGGGAATTCAAGTGTCACGAAACCGCGACCGCCTGTGTTTGAAACATTCAGCATTCAAAGGCAAAGCATTGTTTTATATGCTACTATTTTAGCTACCTCACGCTCAAGCCGATCACGTCCACAAAGCAACAGCCACAGATGCGCGATCAGTTTTCACACGGCCGTGAGGCGCTGTGAGCCGAATATCACAGCGTCGAGACCGACCATTCTTCGCAGCAGGTTTTGCCCCAGATTGTTTAGCACAAGCCAACGCAGATGCATTGGCGACGTTTTACAACCAACGCGGACAACAGCCCGCACGAAAGGACAAGTTAATGCGTACTCTAAGCATTCTGGCAATCATAGCCGCGACCGCCACTCCCGCCCTTGCAGATCTTGATCTGAATGATCGGATTGAAAGCGGCACATACTCTGCCGTCGATCTGGGTGATCGGGCA
>DFBW01000111.1:0-653 GCA_002366775.1 Roseovarius sp. UBA3070
CTTCATAGTCCCATCAAACCGGGCGCCGGATGCACGGTAGCTGATCGGGTCCGGTGTCTTTGGAATTGGCTGGGGAATTGCCGGATTTTGCCCCGGTGGCGCATTGCCCGCACTGGGGACAGGCAATCTGGACGTCATACTCTTTGTGGCGGCCCTCATTGTCGGTATGCTGTTCACCCGCATGATAACGTCTCACTAAAAACTGCTGCGTTGCCTGGGGGTTTCTCACCACTTTTTGATTTGCCTCAATCAAGACGCCTTCTTTTTAGCGCATAATCCAGCATCAGAATTTTTGAGGACTGTCGAATGGATAAGCAAACACGCTACAAATCTGCGATCTTAACCCGCTTGGAAGAGCTGGGACTCCGCGCCCGCCACATCGAAGAAGATCTGGGTGTGCCCAAGCCGCGCGATTTCAGCGATCAGGCTATCGACATCGAAGATGATGAGGTTCTTGAAGGCCTCGGACATGCTGCGGAGGCAGAAATTGCCACTTTGAGACAGGCGCTTGAACGCATCAGAACCGGAACCTATGGCATTTGCCTCAAATGTGAAAAGCCCATTTCAGGCACCCGCCTGACGGCTGTTCCCACTGCTCTCTTGTGCAAAGATTGCGCTGGGGCCGGGCCGCATTGATCAAAAGAAAATCCACG
>DFBW01000111.1:758-2769 GCA_002366775.1 Roseovarius sp. UBA3070
TTTTCATGCGCATCACCTATCTCTATCGGGTGCAGGAGGGATCTGCGTTCCGTGCTCAAGCTCGGCGCCGGATAAACCCGCTCCAAAGGCAAATACAGGGCAGCGCGCCAGGTCCAACAGATGCCGCAGATCATCCGGGGTGTGAATTGGCCCATGCGCCAGATCAACCAGAACCGCCTGAACATTCATGCGTGCCAACTCTGCCAGGGCAGCCTCCATTGTATCAAAATGCCGGTTGCCCCGACCATTTGCTGAACCCGGGCCAACCGTGAAAACAACGCGCTCGGCAGAGACTGCATCTGCAAGGTAATCAGCAAACCCGGCAAGCGCCTGGCCATTGGCACCCGATGCGTCCAGCAGCACGATTTTGCCACCAACCGGATGGATGTTCCTATGACCAAAGACAATGATATCCCAACCCGCAGACGCGTGCAGTGCGTTGTGAACCAACTCACCGATCGACCTCTCGAAACTCCATTGAGCTGCGATTGATTTCGAAATCTGCTCCAGCGATGTCCGAAAGGCCCTGGCATCCGCGTCCAGTACTGTGCGCACCTGCGATGGGCTGGGTGCAAGCACCAGTGCGCCACCGCATGTTACGATCCGCTGGTTCGGAAGCTGGCACAGCGCAATGGTAGCACTTTCTTCTACGAGCAGGCCACCAAACATGAGCGGAGTATTAGGCTTCAACACACGCAGGATATTCAACGCGGCGGTGGCGTCTGAAAACGAGCTTGCTCCGATCAGGATGCGTGTTTTTGAACCCGCAGGGCGTGTCATTCGGGGCTCCTTTCGGGTGAATTCTGATCATCAGATGCAAAACGTCTGCGATTTTGCGCAAAACCCTGCAGGCGGGCTTCCACCAGCGCGTTGATGCTGCCTTGGGGAAACGATCCGCCGCGCCGTCTTTTGCCAGCCGGGCAGCCAGTCAGGATTTCGATGCCTTCGTCAATGGTGCGCACAGGGATGATCCGGAACTTGCCGACCTTCGCAGCGGCAACCACATCCGGGCGCAGCATCAGATGATCAACATTTGACGCCGGGATCAACACACCCTGTTGCCCGTTCAAACGCCGCGCTTTGCAGGTGTCAAAGAAACCCTCGATCTTTTCATTCACACCACCGATGGCCTGAACCTCTCCGTTCTGGTTGACCGAGCCTGTAACGGCCAGCCCTTGCTGGATCGGGATACCCGACAAAGCCGACAGCAGCGCATAAAGCTCTGCCGAAGAGGCACTGTCGCCATCAACCCCACCATAGCTTTGCTCAAACACGAGACTTGCGTGCAGCGACATCGGCATGTCGCGGGCATAACGCGCCGTCAGATAGCCCTGAAGGATCAGCACGCCCTTTGAATGCAAGGGACCGCCCAATTCGACCTCGCGTTCGATATCCACCAGTTTGCCCGCGCCCATGCGGACCCGTGCCGTGATGCGTGACGGGCGGCCAAAGTGGTGATCGCCAATACCGATTACGGACAGCCCGTTTACCTGCCCGACAACCGTGCCGGTCGTGTTGATCAGGATAATTTTGCGGGTCACGGCCTCTTGCAGCTGGTCCTTGATGCGCGATGACCGGCGATCCGCCTGCTGAACTGCACGAAGGATATCGTCTTGCGATATTTCCTCCCGGCCGGATTGACCGGCGTAATGGTTTGCCTCACGCATGACGTCCTTGACGGCACCCAGTTGAAGGCTGAATTTCTTTGTGTCATCCGCCAGCCGCACTGCATGGTCCAACAAGGCAGCCACCGACGTGGCCGTCATTGGCCGAAGCTGTTCGATCTCGGCAAGGCCAGCAATTACCCGTGCCATCAGGCGGGTGTTTTTGGCCGTGCGTGGCAGCGTGTCTTCGAAATCTGCCTGCAGTTTGAAGAGCTCGCCAAACTCAGGATCCAGCAGTTGAAGCAGCATATGCAGGCGGCGGTCACCAATCAGCACAACCCGGACATCCAATGGAATCGGGTCAGGCTCAAGCGAGATTGTAGACGTGAGGCTGAGCCGATCCGATA
>DFBW01000111.1:2922-5307 GCA_002366775.1 Roseovarius sp. UBA3070
GAACCACTGGCGCCGCACCATCTTTCTGTTGCCCATGTGATACCATGATATTGACGGCATATCGGTCAAACTGCGGTTCACGGTGATATTTACGAATGGTTTCGGGAAACGGACCTTCGCTACCGTCTCTCTGAGGCCGCAAAAATAATTCAGCGTTCGAGATCATGTCCTGCCGGACTTTTTGCAAATAGATGACCACCTCGCCATGATCCGAAAACTGGTCTGCAACGTCCTGAACCCTCAGGGATACGGCGCCTTCGGCCAGGCCTGCATGCAGCTCTTCGATCCTTTGCCGGTGCTCTTTCTCAAGCTGGGGCCCATGTTTCAGGACCTCCGCCAGATGCACCTGTAGGCGCTCGATCTTGGCATCAATCTCGGCTCGCATCTCTGGGGGCAACGCCTCGTAAACCTCGGGTTTAATGGGCTTTCCATCGACAATCGCGGCCAACATGAACCCCATGGGCGTGCGCAGCAGCGCGACGTTCTCGGCACGGGCGCGCTCGGCAAACTCGGCAATGGGTTCTTCGTGCTTTTGCCCAAACTCTTCTTCAATCGCGCGACGTTGTGTCTGATATTCCTCCGATTCAAACAGAGCGGGAATTTCGTTGGCCAGGTCATCCACCAGGTTTTGCATTGCCGCTTTGAACGCAACCGAAGCCCCCGGTGACAGCTTGATCGCATTTGGCTTATGCGGTGCATCAAAGTTGTTTACATATACCCAATCTGGCGGGGTCGGGCGGTCAGACGCCTGCTGTGTCACAAGGTCATCCACGATTTCATGGCGGCCTGTGCCGACATTTCCCAGAACATAAATGTTAAAGCCCCTGTCGGTGATGCTGGCCGACAGGTTGATGGCGTCAATGGCACGGTCCTGGCCGATCAAATGCACCGCTGGTTTCAGCTCGGACGTGGTCTGAAACCCCAGCTTTGCCGGATCACATTCCGGGCGTAACGCCTCAGCTGGCAAGCCGACCACGCTCTTACCCGGCTTTTTGGACACCTTTGTCATTCTCTGCTCTCCAACCGATGCTTTCCCAGGGGCGAGTTTGGCATGGAGGCCACAGACGGGATTGACGTTCATCAATCAGGCGAAATATCAAAGAGAGACATTGATGCGACCCGCATGGGCTTGAGACAGATCAATGTCGGCTAGTCAGACTGCGGTATCCATGCAGACGGTATAAAGTAGCACGGAGAAATCATGTCATTTGATCAAAATCTGGCAACCTCGGGTCAGGATGCATATTCTCCGGCACAGGTTGCCCAGCGGGTCACATCTGCCGCGATTGCCAAGGGCAGGTTCTCAACTTCTCAGCTCTTTATGCTCGCGGCCTTGGCTGGCGCGTACATCGCTTTGGGGGCCTTGTTTTACACCCTCGTGATCTCCGAAAGCACATTGGGTGCCGGGCCGACCCGGCTGATCGGCGGGCTGGCCTTTGGCGTCGGGCTGGTTCTGGTCCTGATCGCCGGAGCAGAGCTTTTTACAGGCAACTCCTTGATGGTTTTGCCATGGCTTGACCAAAAGGTAACAACCACGGCGCTGCTGCGAAACTGGTCCATCGTCTATCTGGGAAACCTGATCGGCGCGTTAATGATCGCCTGTTTTGTCGTCTTGTCCGGTGTTCTGGACACGCCAGCCCTGTCCACCACGGCCGCCAAAATGGCACAGGCGAAACTGGCGTTGTCCCCTGCTGAGGCGCTGTTTCGCGGGATATTGTGCAATATGCTGGTCTGTCTGGCGGTTTGGATGAGCTTTGCCGCGCATACGGTCAGCAGCAAGGTGCTGGTGGTGCTCTTGCCCATCGCGGCCTTTGTCGCTGTGGGATTTGAACATTCGATTGCCAATATGTACGTTGTGCCCATCGCCATGCTGGGCGGGTTGATTGAGCCTGATCTGGCTGGATTTCTGCGCAATATTACCCTTGTGACCATCGGCAATGTGATAGGTGGCGGGGTGTTGGTGGCGGCGGCGTATTGGGCTGTTTTCAGGACGTCAGATGCAAAGCCTCGATTGCCAGATTAATCGTGTCATCCGCAGACCCCGCCGCTGATGCCAATTGCCTGTCGTTTCATCCGGAAACATTACATCCAGCAGCCCGCAAGCCCGCTTGGATAATCTCTCATAGACTGCGGCATGGGCGTTCGTCGTATAGGCATCAGGCACAAGACGTGATTGCGCATCCTCACCCCGCAGTACCTTGCGCTCCAGATCGGTGCGCAGATGTCCGAACATGATATGAAAGTGATCTGTGACCGTCTTACCAACACGCCCCGCAAATGCCCCGGAATGGAAAACACCTGACGATGCCTTGGCCACCCTAGCCTGAGGCCAACAAGAATCGCAGTTCAGGTATCGCTCACAGAGAAAGACGCCCATGGGGTCTA
>DFBW01000243.1:0-4256 GCA_002366775.1 Roseovarius sp. UBA3070
TAGATATAGCGGATTTGATCGGTCCAGTATCTCTCGACCCGGCGAAGTGACCCGGTGATCTGGTCAATTCCATCCGTGCCCAGCACGCCTTTGTCCTGCAAGCCCGAGGCGTGGCGCGCAAACAATTGAGCCACCACATCACGCACCCCGCGGCCTTTTTCCGTTAACCGGACCCGGACCGAGCGGCGATCCATCTCACAGCGCTGGTGATGCATATAGCCCATTTCCACCAGTTTCTTCAGGTTATAGCTGACGTTTGATCCCTGATAGTAACCGCGCGTTTTCAACTCACCTGCGGTCACTTCGTTTTCGCCGATGTTGAACAACAAGAGCGCCTGAACGGCGTTGATCTCCAGCATATTCACCCGCTCGAACTCATCCTTGATGACATCCAGCAACAAACGATGCAGCCGTTCTACCAATGCCAGTGCATCCAAATAACCCGCCATAAAATTTTTCTGATCAACCGGCGGACTGAGGTCCGTGTGCAAACTCATTTCCGTCTCCGTTCCATACTGCTCAAACAGGAACGTGAGGCAAATTGCGTAATATTCAGTTAAATCGAGCGATTAACGCCTAAAATGCAATCCATTTAAGTGTTGGCGCGGCCGTCACAGGTCAATTTCTATCCGCGCGTATTCACCAGTGCCGCAATGTCGTCAATCATCAGGGTCAGCGTGTCAGGTGCAGGCACCTGCCCGGTCACCCATTGATACAAATCATGGTCATTCTCATTCAGCAGCGCCTCATACAGGTCCAGATCAGCACCCGACATCCCCGTCAGCCGCGCTTGGGCAAAGCGGCTCAGAATGATGTCCATTTCTTTGATCCCGCGCCGCATGGAGCGCATTTGCAACCGTTTCAGGCGCACCTCATGCGCCTCAGTCAACGGCTTCGACCTTTAGCGTGGCGCGCAGCTGGCGCTCCAGCCGCCCCAGACGTTCACTCGACAGAGCCAGTTGATTTTGCACGTCACGAAACTCCTCCAGCAACACGTTAACATCTGGTGACAAATCCCCCACTTCAGGGTTGCCCGGCCCGGTGCCCTCGCCCGTCAAAAGCCAGCGCAACGTGACATTCAACATGCCCGCCAGATGTGACAGCCGGTTCGCACGCGGCTCCGAGAGGTCATTCTCCCAGGCCTTCATCGTCTTGATCTTCACACCAATCCGCTTGGCCAGTTGCTCTTGGGTCATGCCCGCCTCTTCGCGCGCCCCCGAGAGCCGATCCCCAAAGGTGGTGGCCTCCGGATCGTACCAACCTTCTTCGGTTTCAGGGCTCATCTTTTGGTCCTTTCTGGCGATCATGCTTGATCCGCTTCGCGCCTGTTCATATGACGTGCATAGCCATCATGCAAACCGGAGCCCGTCATGACCTTCCTTTCCGCGACACTATCACGCGTCAAACCGTCCCCGACCATCGCTGTGTCAACCAAAGCGGCAGAGATGAAAGCGGCCGGTCAGGATGTGATCGGCCTTGGTGCTGGCGAACCTGACTTTGACACCCCTGCCAATATTGCGCAGGCCGGTATTCAGGCCATTCAGGATGGCAAAACCAGATATACTGCCCCTGACGGCATTGTTGAATTGAAGCAGGCCATTTGTGACAAACTCAAACGCGACAACAACCTGGAGTACACAACAGATCAGGTCAGCGTTGGCACCGGCGGCAAGCAGATCCTTTTTAATGCACTGATGGCCACCATGAATGAGGGCGACGAGGTGGTGATCCCGGCGCCCTATTGGGTCAGCTATCCCGACATGGTGTTGCTGGCGGGCGGCACGCCGGTCATCGCCGAAGCCTCGCTGCAGACCGGGTTCAAACTGACCGCCGATCAGCTAGAAGCGGCGATCACGCCCAAAACCAAATGGTTGATCTTCAATTCTCCCTCCAATCCCACCGGGGCCGGCTATACATGGGACGAGCTGAAAGACCTGACAGATGTATTGATGCGCCACCCGCATGTCTGGGTGATGAGCGATGATATGTACGAGCATCTGGCCTATGATGATTTCAAGTTCTGCACACCCGCAGAAGTCGAGCCGCGCCTGTATGAGCGCACGCTGACCTGCAATGGTGTGTCCAAGGCCTATGCCATGACCGGCTGGCGCATTGGCTATGCTGCCGGGCCGGTTGAACTGATCAAGGCGATGCGCAAAATCCAGTCGCAAAGCACATCAAACCCCAGTTCCATCGGCCAATGGGCCGCGGTTGAGGCGCTGAATGGGTCACAGGATTTCATCCCCAAACACAACGAGATATTCGTGCGTCGCCGCAATCTCGTGGTTGAGATGCTGAATGCAGCCGAGGGCATTCAATGCCCCACCCCCAATGGCGCGTTCTATGTTTATCCTTCCATTGCCGGTCTGATCGGCAAAACCACGCCCGCTGGCACCGTGATCAAAAATGACGAGGTGTTCGCCACCGCTTTGTTGGAGGAAACCGGCGTGGCGGTCGTGTTTGGCGCCGCCTTTGGCCTCAGCCCCAACTTCAGGGTCAGCTATGCGACTTCGGACGAAAACCTGAAAGAGGCCTGCACCCGCATTCAAAAATTCTGTGCAGAACTGTCATGACCACACATATCACCGCCAATCTACCCAGCCGGGGTTTTGACGCCCTGCAGGTGTTCTTTGCCCGGCTGGGGTTTGGGACGCTTTAGCGTGGTGGCAATTGGACTCTCCTGACCAACTTACGTCCAGCTACGAATGCTGGACCATCCGCTGCGAGGGCTGGCTGCCGCCTTTTGCGGACCTTATACACTACCCCCACAACCGCGACGACGATTAACCCGCCACCTTCGCAACGGAGTTGGACAATTGGGGCGGGCCTGCGTTAGCACAGTCTAAAGGGCAATATCCTGCCTGTTTGAAATGATAACCAGCAAATCGCCACACACCGGGAGTTGAAAAACCCCACGCGGCGCTGCATTGTCTAAACAAGGCCCTAACCGCGAGCACGAACTACACCATGTCCGACCTGCCCGAGTATTATTTCCGCGTGCGAGAGAACGGCGCCTTCGTGTTTCGTGTGGACACTGAAAATCGTCAGCGACGCATTGATATGGACCAGATCGCGGTGATTAACATCCGCAATGGTCAGGTCAAACCCCAAGGCGAGCGTGAACTATCTCCGGGTGACATGCAGGCCATCGAAGACTGGATGAGCGAGCGCATGGCCCTGCTGGCCCGCCGTGACATCGACGATATTCATCGCGCGGTGGATTACCTGAACACGACAACCCATTGGGTGCAGTCCAAAGCATCGGATGAGGATCTGGAAAATGTGACCGATGCCCTGCTTTTGGCCATGCATGACCTGCGCTCGGTTCTTGTACGTAAAAAGGCAGATCGGTTGCTGGCCGAGCGCGATGCCGACGATGAGGACGACGCCTAGCTGTCAGCGCCCATCAGCTTGTCAGCCCTGCATTACCCGTAGCGGTGTTATGTCTCGACATTCCAGCTCGGACCCGTTCCGCGCCCTGTCCCGAGCCAGAACCGCGCCATCAACAAGACCGAGCAAAATGCCAACCCGATGGCAAGTCCCAGCCAGATGCCAATGCCGCCCAGCCCCACGCTAAAGCCCAGCACATAGCTGACCGGCACCCCCACGATCCAATAGCTGAACGCAGCTATCCACATCGGAACGGTGGTATCCTGCACACCGCGCAACAATCCCAGTGCCAGGACCTGTGCTGCATCCATAAACTGAAACAATGCCGCAGCCGCCATCAGCCCCACGCCCACCGCAAGCACCGCCGCGCGGTTCGGCTCATCCGGGCTCATGAATGCCGTGATCAGCACTTCGGGGAACAATATGAACACCGCGATCGTCACGATAGCCACCAAGCCGCACAATATGATCACCGCCTTTGCGCCATCGCGTAAACTGGTGACATCACGCCGCCCATAGGCCTGACCGGCCCGCACCGTGGCGGCATTGGCCAGCCCCAGATACAGCATGAAAGTGATCGAGGCGATCGACAGCGCAATGCCGTGCGCCGCCAATTGCAACGTTCCAATCCAGCCCATCATGATTGACGAGGCAATGAACAAGGCACTTTCCGCCAGCATGGTGATGCCAATGGGAAGCCCAAGGCGAAACACCTGTTTCAGCGCCTCCCAATCGGGGCGCCAAAGCCGGGCGAACAACGCGTGGTCCGGCACCGCATGTTTCGTATAAATTGCAAGGCCCAGGAAGGAGGCGATATTCACCAATACCGAGGCAATGGCCGCCCCTTGTATGCCCAACTCAGGCAT
>DFBW01000243.1:4321-14120 GCA_002366775.1 Roseovarius sp. UBA3070
CAAGATGCCCCAGCCTGCAATGCGCAAATACTGCCCGCCCAGATCGGCAATCACCTGGTCTTGCCCCAATGCCAGAAACATAGCGCGCCCGGACATCAGGATCGGCAATATACCAAGTCCAAACAGGATGGATGCCCAAGCCCCCATCCGGGTGATGCGGCGCACCTGCACCTCGTCACCCATCGCCTGTGCCGACGCCACCATCGGCATCACAGCCAAAGCAATACCCGAGCCAAAGATGAACATGACAAAGAACAGCTCAGAGGCCAGCACCAATGCGGCCAGAGCCTCGACATCATACCAGCCGATCATCAACGTATCCGTCAGGGTGATCGACAATTGCGCAATGTGGCTGCCGATCAGGGGCACCCCAAGGCGCAAATGCGCGCGCATGTGATAACTGAGGGGCTGGCGGGTCTGCATCAATCAGCTTTACGCGGGCGCCTCTCCAAGGGCAAGCCCGCTGGGCCGTGCTGGCCGCCCAAAGCGTCTCGCCTTTGTCCAAACAACCCAGACGAATACCGTCACATCAACTTTGGCAAAGTTACCACAATGGCAAAGCCCGCCCAAGCGCCGCGCCAGGTGGGGTTTGGGCGCTTGGTGCGGGTTTACTCAACAAGCCTAGCGCGATTTGCGTTGGTCTGGGTGCAGTGCCACGCCCAGAATATGCTGGCTGTCGTGAATCTCATTATGGGCAGACCCCACGATCAACGGATCGGGGCCTTGCACCACGTCCATATCCTTGCCCGGATAATCAAGAGTGGCCAGGAAGTGGCGCATACAGTTTATCCGCGCGCGTTTTTTGTCGTTGGATTTGATCACTGTCCAGGGCGCATCGGCGGTGTCGGTATAGAAAAACATCGCCTCTTTTGCCTCGGTGTAGTCGTCCCATTTGTCCAAAGAGGCCTTGTCAATCGGGCTAAGCTTCCATTGCTTCAACGGGTCCGTTTCACGCGAGGCAAACCGCGCGCGTTGCTCTTCCTGGGTGACGGAAAACCAAAATTTGAACAACCGGATGCCAGAGCGCACCAGCATTTGTTCCAGATCAGGCGTTTGGCGCATGAATTCCAGATACTCGGTCGGCTCACAAAACCCCATAACCCGTTCAACACCGGCACGATTGTACCACGAACGGTCATATAAAACCATCTCACCTTTGGTCGGCAAGTGATTGATATAGCGCTGGAAAAACCATTGCCCACGTTCTTCGTCGGTGGGCTTGTTCAGCGCCACAACCCGTGCTGTCCGCGGGTTCATATGCTCGGTGAACCGCTTGATCGTACCGCCCTTCCCGGCCGCATCACGCCCCTCAAACAGCAACACAAACTTCTGGCCGGTTTCTTGCGCCCAATGCTGAACCTTAAGCAACTCAGCCTGCAATTTTGATTTTTGCTTCTCATAATCGCGCCGCCCCAGTTTTGTTTGATACGGATATCTGCCGCTTTCAAACGCTTCAATCTGGCTGGGGGTCTCAACGGCCTTGAGAATTTCAGCCTCGTTTTCGGGCTGGGCAACCAAGGGTTTTACGGGTGATTTTGCAGCTGTCGCTTTTTGTGCAGGTGGACGGTTGGTCATTAATTTCCCTTTCAATTACAACTTGAAAGGACGCTTACCACAATCGCGCTCATCGTGCTTTGATCGGCATCAAATGAAACCGCATGGCCGCATCAATCGGCCAACGACAGCAAGGCCCGCTTAATGCGTCCAGGCGCCCCGGCGATTTGTGGCAAAGTTTTCGCCATACCCACCAGCCCGAATATTGGGCTTGCGGCGTTTGGGGTCCTGCACAACAGCATCAATGCCATGGGCCTCGGCATAGGCCAAAGCTGCTTCTTTACTGTCAAACCGAATGCGCACCTGGGCCTGAGTATCACTGTTTGAGGTCCAGCCCATCAGTGGATCAACCGACCGCGCACTGTCCGACACATGCTCAAGCAACCAATATTTGGTTTTGCCAACACCTGATTGCATGGCATTGCGGGCCGGCTGGTAAATGCGTGCAGGCATGACAGTACTCCTTGGATAGGCCCGTTATCCCAAAATCACGCGCGCGCGGCAAGGTGGGAAATACGTCACTTTGCCGATAATCGCATTGGGGCAGATGGATGGGCAAAAAACCGATCCCCCTGATCGCCTTTTTGGCGAAAGGCGAACCGGTGAAAATTGGCACGGTCCTGACGCAGAATTTGCAAAGGCAGATGCCGCCCCCGCCCCAAAGAACGAGGCGACCAGCAGCGCAGTTTGCACCTTGTGGATCACTCGATCAATCATGATGACTTCAAAATGGAACCTGATGACATTAGATGTCAGCAGCATCCCCCTGACATGGGCCAATTGCAAGTTTTATCACGCCGCATTGCGCATGGGGCTTGAAGTGCCCTGCAAACCCATCAACTCTGTGTGCAACCCCAAGGACACCGCCCAATGCCTTATGCCCATTCCGACAAATCTGGCGCCACGCAGGCCACCCCGGCCCCCGCTGTGAACGACCACACCAAGCTGGAAGGCGGCGTGGCATTTGAACTGGTGTCAGAATTTGAACCGGCCGGTGATCAACCCACCGCCATTGCCGAACTGACAAGCGGCCTTGCCGATGGCGAGCGGAATCAAGTTCTGCTGGGGGCCACCGGCACCGGCAAAACCTATACGATGGCCAAAGTGATTGCCCAAACGCAGCGCCCGGCGATCATCCTTGCCCCCAACAAAACACTGGCGGCACAGCTCTACGGGGAATTCAAAGGATTTTTTCCCCATAACGCCGTGGAATACTTCGTTTCTTTCTACGACTATTACCAGCCCGAGGCCTATGTGGCGCGCTCGGACACCTATATCGAGAAAGAATCCCAGATCAACGAGCAGATCGACCGCATGCGCCATTCGGCCACGCGGGCCTTGTTGGAACGCGATGATGTGATCATCGTGGCATCGGTTTCGTGCATCTATGGTATCGGATCGGTGGAAACCTACGGCGCGATGACCCAGGACCTGAAAGTTGGCGGCACCTATGATCAACGCAAGGTGATGGCCGAACTGGTGGCGCAGGCCTATAAACGCAATGACGCAGGTTTTGCGCGCGGATCGTTCCGGGTGCGTGGCGACAGTCTGGAAATATGGCCCGCCCACCTTGAAGACCGCGCCTGGAAGTTGAGCTTCTTCGGGGAAGAGCTTGAAACTATTACGGAATTTGACCCATTAACCGGCGAGAAAGCCGCCACGATGGAGCAAATCCGCGTCTATGCCAATTCGCATTATGTGACCCCGAAACCAACCATGGCCCAAGCCATCATCCAGATCAAAAAGGAGCTGCGCACCCGGCTCGATCAATTGGTTGGTGACGGCAAACTGCTGGAAGCGCAGCGCCTGGAACAGCGCACAAACTTTGATCTGGAAATGCTGGAAGCCACCGGCATCTGCAACGGGATCGAAAACTATTCCCGTTATCTGACGGGCCGCGCACCGGGCGAGCCGCCCCCCACATTGTTTGAGTTTATTCCCGACAATGCCATCGTCTTTGCGGATGAATCTCATGTGTCTGTGCCCCAGATTGGCGGCATGTATAAAGGCGACTATCGGCGCAAGTTTACGCTGTCAGAACATGGGTTTAGGCTACCATCTTGCATGGATAACCGGCCTCTGAAATTTGAGGAATGGGACGCCATGCGCCCGCAATCGGTGTTCGTATCCGCCACCCCCGCCAAGTGGGAAATCGAACAGACCGGTGGTGTCTTTGCAGAACAGGTGATCCGACCCACCGGCCTGCTTGATCCCAAGGTCGAAATCCGCCCGGTTGAGATGCAGGTTGATGATCTGCTCGATGAAATCCGCCGTGTCGCCGCCGATGGGTTCCGCATTCTGGTGACCACCCTGACCAAACGCATGGCCGAAGACCTGACCGAATATCTGCACGAGCAAGGCATCCGCGTGCGTTACATGCACTCTGACATTGATACCCTTGAAAGAATTGAGATTTTACGAGATTTGCGGCTTGGTGCATTCGATGTTTTGATCGGCATCAACCTGCTGCGTGAGGGGCTCGATATTCCGGAATGTGGTCTGGTGGCTATTCTGGACGCCGACAAAGAAGGCTTCTTGCGCTCTGAGACATCGCTGGTTCAGACCATCGGACGCGCTGCGCGCAACGCCGAGGGGCGCGTCATCATGTATGCGGACCGCATCACCGGATCAATGGAGCGCGCCTTGGGTGAAACCAACCGCCGCCGCGCCAAGCAAATGGCCTATAACAAAGAACACGGGATCACCCCCGCCACGGTCAAAAAGAACGTCGATGATATTCTGGCCGGCCTTTACAAGGGGGATGTGGATATGGCCCGCGTCACAGCCAAAGTGGACAAGCCGCTGGCGGGGGCCAACCTTCAGGCGCATCTGGATGGGCTGCGCACAGATATGCGCAAGGCCGCAGAAAACCTGGAGTTTGAGGACGCCGCGCGATTGCGCGATGAGGTCAAGCGCCTGGAAGCTGTCGATCTGGCCGTAGCCGACGATCCTCTGGCACGCCAATCCGCGATTGAGGCCGCAGGCGACGCCGCAACAAAATCCCGAGGGCGCTCAACAGCAGGGCGTCCGGGGCAACGCGGTGGGAATGTGAAACGCCGGGGGCGCTAAAGCGTATCGCCTTTAACCTGAGGCAGGGAAAAGACGATGCGCTCCACAACATATGAACGTTGCGGGCGTTTCAGGCAAACCTCTGATGCGGGTTTTACGCGAAACGCATTAGGCACATCCAACGGGCTGCACTCAATGAACGAGCAACGTGCATTCTCAGGCCGGGTTTGCGCGCCATCCTTGTGGGCAATGAAAAAGGGCGAGCCTCTCGCCCGCCCTTTCAAAACCTCAGTGATCTGAACATTACTTCGTAAAGTCCACGTCACCAATCGCTTCCGCAATGGACCCGGTTCCATCCTGCATAGGTTGGTTATATCCGCCTAAATAGTCGGGCAGATCATACCCGTTCAGCGTCTGGGTAATCGAGCCAGCGCCATTGTTGGGCGGCTGGTTGTACCCGCCTAAATAGTCGGGCAGATCATACCCGCTCAGCGCATCGTTGATCGAGCCTGAACCAGTGCCACCGGCGCTGGCCACGGACCCGCCATCACGGCGTGCTTTGCGGTTGGCACGAGTTTGTTTAATTCTGCTCTGCCGGTTGGCTTTGCGGTTTGCGCGGCGTTGGGCCTTGCGGGATTTGAACTCCTGCTGCCAGGACTGGGATGTATCCAGTCGGTCCTGTCCGGTGCTTTGGGCAAAAACAGGGGCGGTAAACAACGTGATGGCAACGGCACTTGCCACAAGCGGTACTATCAAAGTTTTCATAATTGATCTGCCTCCTTAGATCGGCACTCTGCCCTCTTATACGGCGTACTGGCTTTATTCTGTCGCAAAACCTTGCCGCCGAAAGGGGAATGTAGACTAAAATGGCTCATAACCAAATAACACGTTAAGTCGCACCTCAGATATGCACGCATATTTGCCACGTTTCCCCGTGTTTTAGCCTTTGGAACGGTCTGAATTTGCGCGGAAAACCGCCAATATCCGCCCATCGGTGATCAGCAGCCCCAGCCCAATCAGCGTGAAGCCCAAGTAGGCCGAAGATGTCAGCACTTCATCCAGAAATGCCGCCCCAAGTGCGATGGCAAAGGGCGGGATCAACAAAGTGACCAACATCAAATTGGCCGCCCCTGCCCGCACAAGGATGGCAAAGTAAAGCAGATAGGCCAGAGCAGTCGACAAAGTTGCCACGCCAATAAGAGCAGCCCAGACATGTAAGGACAGATCCAGCCGCGGCGCACCATCTACCCAGAGGGCCAGCGGAACCATCAACACGGTTGAGCCGATCAACATGCCCAGCGCATTCATCTGTGGCGGCTGCCCGGCCAATTGCACCTTGCCCCAGACACTGGCAAATGCATAAGACAGCGCCGCGCCGACAATCGCCAGTTGAGCCAGATTGCGCAGGTCCAGCCCGCTCAGCAAATCCAAGCCCATGATGGCAGCCACCCCGGCCAGGCCAAAGCCCGCACCGACAAGTTTACGCGGGGTTAGGGGTTCGTCCTTCAAAAGCAGCCCGGCCACAACCGCACCCAGCACCGCCGTGGTGCCATTGAGGATTGAGGCCAGCCCGCTTTCGATCTGCGTCTGACCCCAGAAGATCAGTGTAAAAGGAATGGCATTGTTCAACGCCCCCATCACCAGATACGCCCCCCAGAGCCGGAGACTGCGCGGCAGATGCAACCCCATCCGCCAGACCACCACCAGCAATACAGGCACCGCCAAAGCAACCCGGAACAAGGTCACAGTCATGGGCGGCAATTCCGATAACGCCACTTCGGCAAAAAAGAAGGATCCCCCCCAGACAATGGCAAGCGCCAGTAACATCAGGGCAGAAATCGGAGTGAGAACGGGAGATGTATTCATGCCGCAAGGAATGTCACGAAATGCCCCGCAGAACGACCCGTTTCCTGCGCATTTCAGGCAGATGCACCATCATCGCCCGGCTTCGATCTGACGCAAAATCTCAGAGGCCCATTCGCCGATGATCGGCAGAAACTCGATCTGACTGACAGACCAGACGAACAGCGACAATAAAACAGATGCCCCCAACACAGTCCCCAACCCAAAGGCTAGCCCGCGCACCAGATTGAACCCGATAAGGCGGAACATCGAATCATGCATGCGGATAAACCGATGGCTGTTCAACACCTCCAGTTCTTTGCGCACGGCCTGCAATTCACGGGTGGCTGAAATCTCGGCCTCAGTTACCTGGTTTTTCTCAGACATCCCGCCTACCCGAATGTGGCTGCGACATCATACATCACTGGCTCAAAGCTTTTGCACAGCTCATTGATGTGCCGGTTGCGGGCGCGCATTTCATCCGACCGCAGCATCGCCTGAAAATCCTCGCGCCGAAACCATTGCGAGTAATTGGCTATTCGGGTCTGTGCGTCATTCACATGTAACCCTGCGGCAATGAATCCCGGCTGTTTAGAGATGAAGCTGTCATAGGCATCGGTCAGCGCATCCAGCAAATCCTGGCAGGTGCCGGGTGTCATTTCAAAGGTGGTGATTACGGTCTGGTGGGAGTCAGATTCGGCGATTGTGGGCATGGGCGTTCTCCTATGGAGTCAGCCTAACACCCCTCATAGCCAGGTCAAATCCCCCGGCCTGCGTTAACCCGTCGTTTACCTTGTTTAACCATTCTGAAACGCGGAGGGTTTGATGCGCGTTTTGGTGATGGTCTTTTTGGTTATGCTTGGTGCTCAGGCCCATGCCGGTGCGTGGATGCGTGCCAAAGGCGAAGGCTTCCTCAGCTTTAATGTCGAATATGACCCCGAAGCTAAATCCACGTTTACCTCACTCTTCATTGAGTATGGCATCACCCCTCGCATCACTGCGGGTGTCGATCTTGGGTTTGCGGATGATACGCTTTACAAGGCCGTGGCCTTTGGCCGCTATCCGCTATCCGCACCAGATACGGATTGGCAAATTTCCCTGGAAATGGGGGTGGGTGTGTCCGAGGACGAAGCGGTGTTACGTCCGGGGCTGATGCTGGGGCGCGGCCTGAAACTGGGCAAACTTTCTGGGTGGCTCTCGATTGAGGCATTGGCGTATTACGAGGTGGAACAAGACGATGTGAACGTCAGCACCGATCTCACCTTGGGGGTGAACCTGCGCGAAGACCTAAAACTGCTGGTGCAATTGCAAAACGGCAATCAGCCGATGAACCCTGATTATCTGGACCTTGCCACCTCGGTGCTGCTCGAAAAAGCGCCCGGCCTTCACCTCGAATTCGGGGTAAAGACCGGGCTAAAAGATCAAGGTATTGCTGCCTTAAAACTGGGGCTTTGGCACAAGTTTTAGGGCTGAATTATCAGATCGGATCGTCGATCCGCACCCGCATAGTCACCGTACCTTTGACCGGTTTTTCCCAGTTCAGGCGAACCCGATCTTTGTTCGGTCCTTGCTTGCCCTGATAGTATGGCACCCCATAATATACCGCCCCACCAGTGTCACGGATAGCCCCTGCATGTACCACCGATTCCACGCATTGCACCCAGGCTTTGAAAGGCAGTTTGGGCGCCAATTCCACATCCCAGACACTCTGCTCGCTGGCCTCATTGTGATCAATCACCAACGGATTCGCCACGCCTTCATTTACGTTGCTGAAGGTATTGTTGGCAAAGGTGATGTTCTGGAACCGATTGAAATCCATATTGGCAAAGCTGGTGTCGATCCCCTCAACCCGGTCAATACTGCCGTCAATCAGGCGGAACGTATTGCCGGTCACAGCCAGGCCGTTGATAAAGTGGCCCCCGCCATGGGGTTGCACAGTGATAAAGTTGAACCAGGGTGCCGTGCTCTGCGACAAGAACACGTTGCCTGTGATGCTAAGCCCGCTGAACGAGAACTCGCTTGAAAATCCAGGGGCTTCGTCATGTTCGTTGGCCCAGACAACCGAGCAATCACAAATGTAGTTGCCCGTGATTGTCGCGCGGTTGTTGGTGCGCGTCAGCACAATTCCCGCATCTCGTGGTCCCACAGGGCCGGAATCCCCTTGGAAAATGTGATTGCCCAGGATGATAGAACTGGACCCGCCCAAGATCGCAAAATGCTTGAAATGCACCACCCGGTTGTTGCGGATTTTAACATCATTGCCATTGGCGTTCAGCCCGATAGACACGCGATTGTCCACCAAAAGCGGGCTTTCAGCCGACAGGAACTGGCAACGGTCAATCATCATCCCCTGATCGCCCTCGCCATGGCTGGAAATGCCACGATCTTTGGGCGAGGTGATAAAGCAGTCGCGCAGCTGAAACCCGGTGCCGGAGGGCGGCAACAAGATTGCACTGCAATCACCCGAGCATTGCAGATCCACATTGGACATCGAAAACTTGGAAATCTGATCAAAGCCAGAGAAATCCAGAATGTATTTGAACCGGCGGAATGTAAAAACCTGCGTACCCGCCGCATCATACAATGGCGCACTCAGCGTGATGCTCTGTGAGCCGACATTTTTGGACCTCACATATATTTCACGCCCCACACCATTGCCCTCTATCAGCGAGCCAACAGGGATAGTCGCCACATTGGCCACCCCAGTAAGGGTTTTGGAGTTCGAGGGTGAATACGTTGCCGAGGAGGTAAAGACCTCCGTATCCCAATTCGCACCCGGCACGATGGAAAACTGTCCATTGCGGATATATCTGCGCTGTTTGAACGTGCTCTTGTTGGCCACAGCCGCATGCATATCTATGGGCGCACGCACTGCAATCAATCGCCCACCAAGGTCCAGAGACTCGTGTCCTGAGTTGTTCAGCAAGGCTTGATACGCCTTTTTGAACGCCAGTTCTTCGTCGTCAAAGGCGTCAATATAGGCCGGGAGGTCATAGTTTTTGGTGAGGGCCAGTATTTTGTCATCCGGCATCGTCACGTTGCCCTGAAACCGCACGCGGTTCTGGAAGGTAACACTGTCATTCAGGCGGTACGTCCCCGCAGGCACCAGCACTTCGCGGCCATTCGCAGCGGCATCTGCGGCCTCAAACGCCGCATGATCATCCGTGCTGCCATTGCCCAGCGCGCCGTAATCACGCACATCAACCCAATCCATCAGATCACGCAGGAAAAATTCTGTGGCGTCGGTGATCTCAATATCGTCAACCCGAATGATACCACCCGATGCACCGGTTAGATCAAGGCCGAAATGGCCATAGATTGCCAGCGGGCCCCAGGGCATATCCACACCGCCGCGCTGGCCCACACCGACAATCCCAGTCACCTCAACCACGTC
>DFBW01000243.1:14191-14715 GCA_002366775.1 Roseovarius sp. UBA3070
TTCACCCGCGCCTTGATCTGGATGTAGCACCCCGGCAGGATCGGCGTGTCGCTCATAAAGCGGATTTTCTGCGTTGCATCCGTTTTCAACAACTCCAGCGCTGCGCCAAAATCCTGATCCGCCGGAACATAGGCCGCATTGGCATCGTTCTCATATGTATCCGAGCCCGGGGTACCATCGCCGCTGGACCACACATCAAGCCCATCGGCAAAGCTGGGTGGCATGAAATCGATGCCTTCGGTGACTGCCTTGTTCATTCAAATCCCTTTCTGCATCTCTCGGCCCTCGCCTGTTTCTTAGGCTTGCCAAGGGGATGTCATATGTTTCGCCTGGCCGGGGCGCGCCCGGTGGCTGAGGGATTTAGCAACAAGGGGTTAACCGTGTTTAACAGCACCGCGCGGTGCTCTGGCACGTCTCATGCAAAATTTCAGGCCAAACCTTCAGGGAATTTCAGACATTTTACCGCGCTGATCTTCCCGGTCATCCTCGCCTGTGATCAGGCTGGCAACCCAGTTTTTGCCCTC
>DFBW01000243.1:14810-19471 GCA_002366775.1 Roseovarius sp. UBA3070
TGGGACACCAGCGGATCACGCCCATCAATCCGTTTGACAACCCGAACAACCGGGAACGCCCCGTCCTGCTTTGCGCTTAACTTGGTGAGATCCGCAGGCGGCAACGTCAGCACCGTGACCATTGGCCCATGCCCCGTGGCCTCTAATCCGTGGCAAGTCGCGCAATGGCGCTCAAACACCACTTTGCCGTTCATCGCATCGCCGTCTTCGGCCATGGCACCGCCCGCAAAGAGGGCAAGGCTCAGTAACGTCCACATGTGTTTCAAACTCATGATTGGGGTTCCTTTGATTGGGCTTGCAGGATTACTCCTGAATGGTTTCGAGATAGTTTTTAAGGTCCAGCAATGCTTGGGGTGTATCCACCACCGCGCCGGTCTCATCGCTCCACTGTACGTTGCGTCCTTCCAGTTCAGGCCCAAACTCGGGCATCACATGGGATTGATACCGCCCCGGATACCCATAAATCTGCGCCATCACCTGCCCACCGGGAAAGACACCCCCGTTGCGAGCTGATAACCTGGTCAAATCCGCCGGATGTACAGGCAGGTCGCCCGCCAATGGCCCATCGCCTCGCGCGCCTGCCCCATGACAGCTCACGCAATACCCCATATAAATCTCGCGCCCCGGGTCTGGCGTTTCGGGCACTTGCGTGCAGCCTGCCAGCGCCAAAACACCCAACCATGGCAATTTCATCATAAGCCTGCCCTTTGCGATCTTTTGCCCATTATCCTCCCGTAGCATTGCCTTCGCATTGATCTGGATCAGCGCCACCTGACGTGCCATGTTGCGCCAAACATCACACGCAGGAGGTACCAATGCCCGTCACAACCCAATACGCCGCCGTCATGCTTTTGGCTGGGATCGGTATACCGGTGCTGGCCTCGATGAACGCGGCCCTTGGCACCCGGATGAATTCACCCGTCGCGGCGGGGGTGATCCTTTTTGTGGTGGCCTTTGTTACCGCATTGATTGTGCTCATCGCGATCGGTCAGACCTCCGCTATTTCCCAGGCAGCAGTCGCACCTAAACACCTGTTTCTGGCGGGCATACTTGTGGCATTCTATGTGCTGTCGATCACCTATGTAGCGCCACATTTTGGCGTCGGAAATGCAGTGTTCTTTGTTCTGCTTGGGCAGTTGATCAGCGCCGCAGCGATTGATCATTTCGGTCTATTCGGCGCGCAAGTCTCGCCCTTGTCCCTCACGCGTGCGGCGGGCGTTGGCCTAATGGCAGCAGGCGTTTTTGTGACCCAACAAGTCTGACAATCCGATCAACAGCTTGCCAATTCCTGTGGACGGGGGCACATCATTGCGGGCACTGGGGGGTATCATATGCGCCCGCACGATCGGCTGGCAAGGCAAGAGACCAGAACAAACAGAGCGCCTCACGCGCGCCCTGCCAGCTCCAGCACTTGCGACCAGGTTTTATCCTCAATTTCCACCGGATCAGTGCCACGCTTGCCCTGCCCCGGTATCCGCGCAGCTTCGTCCAGTGCAACCGCTTGCGCGACCTGCTCCAGGCGATCAAAAAACACGCCCGAGATATCTGGATCCATCAGCAAATAGAATTGCCCCAAATCATGTGGCGGGCCTTCGGGGGCTTTCAGAGGCTTCACATCCTGGCTGGCTACGCCGCCGGTCATGCCCGCGGCCAGCAGCTCGGCCATCAGGCCAAAGCCCCAGCCCTTGTAGCCGCCCATGGACACCAACGAACCACCCAACGCCGCTGCCGGATCCGTCGTGGGATTGCCATCTGCATCCACGGCCCAGCCCTCAGGGATGCTCTGGCCCGCGGCTTTGGCCATGGTGATCTTGCCCAGCGCCACGGTGGTGGTGGATTGATCAAACTGCATGGCTATGCCGCCTTTGCCATCCGGCACGGAAAACGCAATCGGATTGGTGCCAATCACCCGCGTTTTGCCCCCCGGCGGGGCGACTATGGGCGATGCATTGGTCAACCCCAACGCCACAAATCCTGCGCGCGCAATCTGTTCGGTGAAAAAACCCAAGGATGTGCAGGTATGCGCATGTCCCACCGCCAGACTGGCCGTGCCGTTGTCGCGCACCGCTGCCAGCGCCTCGGGCAAGGCGCGTGCAAATGCCGCCTGAGCAAAGCCAAACTTGGCATCCACCATCACAGCGGCAGGTTTGGGGCGGCTCACAACCGGCTCGACATCACCCTTTACCCGGCCCGATGCCAGCTGGGTGCAATAGCTTTCCAGATAATACAGCCCACAGATTTTATTGCCCACCGCTTCTGCTTTGCGCACAGCATGGGCCACCTCATCTGCCACCCAGGGCGCGGCCCCGTGGCGTTCAAGGGCGGTTTTGGTTTTGGCTTCAATCTCATCCAGCGAAATCATCGGCATTGGCTGTTTTCCTTCGTACTGATGTCTGGCAACGGCGCCCTCACAATGTATCTTGCGCTTTGATCCGTCCCTGATCCAGCCGCACAACACGGTCCATACGCGCCGCCAGATCAAGGTTGTGCGTGGCAATCAACGCGGCCAATCCGGTGTCACGCACCAGATCAACAAGCGCCTGAAACACCTGATCGGATGTGGCCGGGTCCAGATTACCTGTCGGTTCATCCGCCAACAACAGACGTGGGCCATTGGCCAACGCCCGGCAGAAGGCCACGCGCTGTTGCTCGCCCCCTGACATGGCCGACGGCCGATGCCCGGCCCGGTGTCCCACGCCCACACGCGCCAACAAATCATCGGCGCGCGCTTCGGCTTTGGCCCGTGTCACGCCATTGGCCAGCTGTGGTAAAACGATGTTTTCGCGCGCGGTGAATTCTGGCAGCAAATGATGGAACTGATAGATAAACCCAATGTCGCGCCGCCGCGCAATCGTGCGTCGGCGATCAGAAAGGCCGGTCATATCAGTGCCCGCAATTTCAACCGTCCCGCTGTCTGGCGTGTCCAACAGACCGGCGATGTGCAACAGCGTGGATTTGCCTGCCCCTGAGGGCGCCACCAGCGCCACCATTTCCCCCGCATGTAATTCCAGCCCGGCGCCTGACAGAACGCTCACCTCGTGCGGTGACCCGGAGTTATAGGCTTTGCTGATATCCGTCAGCCGCAGCATCACATCACTCATAACGCAGCGCCTCTACCGGGTTCATCCGTGCCGCACGGCGCGCCGGAAAGATTGTCACCACAAAGGACAACCCCAGCGACAGCCCCACTGCCGACATCACATCACCGAATTGCAGCTTGGCCGGCAAATGGTAAATGCCGCGAATGGACGGATCCCACACCTGACCACCCATCAGGTAATTCACCAGACTGAAAAGCGGGTCGATGTAGATCGCAAATAGACATCCCAAAATCACCCCCAAACCCGTGCCAATGATCCCGGTAAACGCCCCGCAGATGAAAAACACCCGCAGGACAGACCCTTCCGTCAGCCCCATGGTGCGCAGAATACCAATATCGCGGCCCTTGTTTTTCACCAGCATAATCAAGCCACTGGTGATGTTCATCGCGGCAATCAGCACGAGGATGGACAGGATCACGAACATCACATTGTCCTCGACCTCAAGCGCGCGCAGAAAACTGCCCGACTGGTCCTTCCACGTCCAGACCTGGCTGCGCTCACCGGCCGCAAGCAACAAGGCAAGCGACATATCCTCAATGCGTTCTGGCGCGGTAACCATGACTTCCAATTCATCCGCCACGCCCTCACGGTTGAAAAAGCTCTGCGCCTCGGCGAACGGCATATAAATCCGTGTGCGATCAATATCATAGCGCCCGGCGGTGAAGATATAGACCACATCATAGGCCTTGATCCGCGGGCTGGTGCCAAAGGCCGTTTTCACCCCGTTGGGTGAAATCAGTTTGATCCGATCACCGACACCAACACCCAATTCCCGTGCCACGCCTGAGCCGATAGCGACCCCTTGCGCAAAGTCCTCAATACTGCCGACACCCGTTTCCGGGTTGGCAATTCGTGGAATGGTTTTTAGGTTTTCCTGCGTGATACCAAACACTTGCACACCAGAATTCCGGTTGCGCGCATTGGCCATCACCTGCCCCTTCACCAAGGGGGCCACACGGGTGACACCCTCAACTCCGCGCACATTGTCAGCCAGCGCGTCATAATCAGTCAGCGTTCGGTCAATGCGCCCGGTCACCTCGTCGACCTGACCGATGGAATACACCGTCACATGCGCATTTGAGCCCAGAATGGTATCCACAAATTCGGCCCGAAAACCAGAACGCACAGCCAATGTGGCTATCAATGCGAACACCGCCAGAGTGATGCCAATCAGGCTGATCCAAGTCATGACACTGACGCCACCATCGGCACGCTTGGCGCGCAGATACCGCCAGGCGATCATCCATTCAAAGGGGGCAAATGGTGCGGGTGTGCCTGCCAATGTAGTACCTCAGTTCTTGTTTTGGCGGACAGTGCGTGTTGCACCTCGTGAGGTCAAGTCAAACGGCGCGACGCCAGCAGACAAATGCCCGAAAGCAATCCAAGCCCCGCCAAAAACCGGCTATCGCAAGACAAGCCCTTCAAAATTCAGTCGGCATGCCGGTTTGATATCGCACAGCGTACCGAGGGCCAATGTCACCGCATCAAAGCGCGTCGCACACCCCTTGTCACTTTTGGCGGGCCATAACTGCGCCGTCAGCCAAGGGCGGCATAAATCTG
>DFBW01000243.1:19510-19935 GCA_002366775.1 Roseovarius sp. UBA3070
CTGGTCAGTTCAACCACACCGTTTTTCAGGCCGCGTGGCCCCACGGTAATACGCCAGGGCAGGCCAATCAGATCCATGGTGGCAAACTTGCCGCCTGCCCTCTCCTTGCGGTCATCATACAGCGGCTCAAGCCCAAGCGCTGTCAGGCTGGCATACAGCGCGTCACAGGCCGCATCGGCCTCATCGTCGCCCTGCTTGAGGTTCACAATCCCGCAATGAAAGGGCGTCACACCTTCGGGCCAGATGATACCCTTGTCGTCATGGCTGGCCTCGATGATCGCGCCCACCAGACGGCTGACACCAATCCCGTGGCTGCCCATATGCACGGGCGTTGGCTTGCCATCAGGGCCCTGCACTGTGGCCCCCATCACCTCAGAATATTTGGTGCCGAAATAGAAGATCTGCCCCACTTCGATCCCGCGCGC
>DFBW01000273.1 GCA_002366775.1 Roseovarius sp. UBA3070
CTGCGTGATCTGAACGGTGTTGTCACAGATGAAGGTGTGAGCGAAGGCCAGCCCAAGCTGATCAGTGCGATTGATGCCGCCGAAATGATCCTGATGCTTGCGCCTGAGACAAATGGTGAAGTTTCGGTGAAAGCCTGGGAAGAGTTGGAAAAACCAACCGGGCGTGAACATGCGCATCTGGCGGAGGGTGCACATCACACCAAGATACGGTTCCGCGATATTGCCGCCCAACCCCGCAAAATCATTTCCTCGCCCACATGGTCAGGAATTGAGAGCGAGGAGGTCTGCTATAACGCCGGCTATACCAACGTGCATGAGTTGATCCCCTGGCGCACACTGACAGGGCGACAACAGCTTTACCAAGATCACCTGTGGATGCGGGCGTTTGGGGAAGGTTTCGTCAGTTATCGCCCGCCAGTTGACCTCAAAACCATCACCAAAGCGGTGAACTCGGATGAAGGCCAGCCGCACGTTGTGCTTAACTTTATCACGCCGCACCAAAAATGGGGCATCCACTCAACCTATTCAGATAACCTGATGATGTTGACGCTTAACCGCGGTGGACCGGTTGTCTGGATGTCAGAGATTGATGCGAAAAAGGCCGGTCTGGTCGATAATGACTGGGTCGAGGCGTATAACACCAATGGCGCGCTGACGGCGCGTGTGGTGGTGAGCCAACGCATGAAGGAAGGCACTTTGTTCATGTATCACGCTCAGGAAAAGATCGTGAATACGCCAGGCTCAGAAAAGACCGGCAATCGCGGGGGTATTCATAATTCTGTGACCCGCACCACCCTCAAGCCCACTCATATGATCGGAGGCTACGCACAGCTTAGCTACGGCTTCAATTACTATGGAACTGTGGGCAGCAACCGCGATGAATTTGTCATCGTTCGCAAAATGAAAAACGTCGATTGGCTGGATACGCCTGTGTCCACAAAATCGATTGATGTGGAGGCGTAAAGATGAAAATTCGAGCTCAAATAGGCATGGTGTTGAACCTGGATAAATGTATCGGGTGTCACACTTGTTCTGTCACTTGTAAGAATGTCTGGACCTCCCGCGAGGGTGTTGAATACGCTTGGTTCAACAACGTTGAGACCAAGCCAGGCCTGGGATATCCAACCGACTGGGAGAACCAAAAGCGTTGGAACGGCGGTTGGGCACGTTCAAAAAACGGCAAGCTGCACCCCAAACAGGGAAGCAAGTGGCGCATCCTGGCCAATATCTTTGCCAACCCTGATCTGCCTGAAATTGATGACTATTACGAACCGTTTGATTTTGATTACGATCACCTGAAATCGGCGCCTGAAATGTCGGCTTTCCCCACTGCACGCCCACGATCCAAGATCACCGGCGAGCGGATGGAGAAGATCAACAAGGGGCCAAACTGGGAAGAAATTCTTGGGGGTGAGTTTTCAAAACGTTCGGGCGACTACAATTTTGAGAACGTTCAGAAAGATATTTACGGCGAGTATGAGAATACATTTATGATGTATTTGCCGCGTCTGTGCGAACATTGCCTAAATCCCACCTGCTCAGCGTCGTGTCCTTCTGGTGCGATCTATAAGCGCGAAGAAGATGGCATTGTCTTGATCGACCAGGAAAAATGCCGCGGTTGGCGCATGTGTGTGTCTGGCTGCCCCTACAAGAAGATCTACTACAATTGGGAAAGCGGCAAATCAGAGAAATGCACGTTCTGTTACCCGCGCATTGAAAGCGGTAATCCAACCGTCTGTTCCGAGACCTGCGTGGGCCGTATCCGGTATCTGGGTGTCATGCTCTATGATGCCGACAAGATCGAAGAGGCGGCAAATTCGCACGCGGAAACAGATCTTTATGATGCGCAGCTTGGTGTTTTCCTTGATCCCAATGATCCGGAGGTTATCGCGCAGGCCAAGGCCGATGGTGTGCCCCAGGATTGGATCAAAGGCGCGCAGGAAAGCCCCATTTGGAAAATGGCGATGGAATGGAAAGTGGCCTTTCCGCTGCACCCTGAATATCGCACCCTTCCAATGGTCTGGTATATCCCGCCGCTCTCTCCGATCCAGAACGCCGCAGAAGCGGGGCATCTGGGCACCAACGGCGATATGCCCGACGTCAGCAGCCTGCGTATCCCGGTGCAATATCTTGCCAATATGTTGACCGCCGGTGACGAGGCCCCAGTGGTCACAGCCCTGGAGCGCATGATGGCGATGCGGGGGTATATGCGGGCCAAAACTGTCGATGGTGTGCGTGACGAAGGCCTGGCCGAAAAGGTTGGGCTGAGTGGTCTGCAAATTGAGGAGATGTATAAAATCATGGCCCTCGCAGATTATGAAGATCGCTTTGTCATCCCAACAACCCACCGCGAACAGGCCGAAGAGGCCTATGACATTCGGGGCGGTTGTGGGTTCACCGATGGCAATGGGTGCTCAACAGGGTCGATGAACAAAGGCACCCTGTTTGGCGGCAAAAAACCCAAGTCATTCACGCTTCCAAAGGAGACATTCTAATGGATCGCACTCTGAAATCCCTCTCACTCGTTCTCAGTTATCCAACTGTTGAGTTGAAGCAGGCCATGTCTGAGATCGGCGGCACCCTTGCTGCTGATACTCGGCTTACGGCGGCAATGCGGCGTGAATTGCGCCCGATTGTTGGCGCCCTCAGCACGCGCGATATCTACGAGTTGCAAGAAGAATATGTGATGCTTTTTGACCGCTCGCGCACGTTGTCGCTCAATCTGTTTGAGCATATTCACGGCGAAAGCCGGGATCGCGGTGGGGCTATGGTCTCGCTTGTTGAAACCTATCGTGATGCTGGCTTTGATCCGATCAGTTCAGAACTGCCCGATCACTTGCCTGTATTGCTTGAGTATCTGTCGATGTGTCCCGAGGCCGAGGCCCGAGAGGTCCTGGCCGATTCAGCGCATATTCTGGAAACGATCAATCTGCGCCTGACGCGACGCGAAAGCAACTATGCCGCCGCCCTGGCCGCGTTGATCCAGCTCTCCGGGGCAATGGCAGACGAAGGCCTTGTCAGCG
>DFBW01000135.1 GCA_002366775.1 Roseovarius sp. UBA3070
GGGTGCAATCAGGCTTTGGGATGTGCACGTTGGTAGACCTCCCAGAGGCGCGCGGAATCAACCGCCGTATAGGCCTGAGTGGTGGACAGCGACGCATGACCCAGCAATTCTTGTATCGCACGCAGATCACCACCCGCATTCAGCAAATGCGTAGCAAAGCTGTGGCGCATTGCATGGGGCGTGGCAGACGAGGGCAACCCCAGCTGCATGCGGGTTTTTTCAACCACTTTTTGTACAATGCGCGGGTTCAGCCTGCCGCCGCGCACGCCAAGGAACACCGGGGAGTCAGCTATCATATCGTAGGGGCAGATGCGCAAATAGGCGTCAACAGCATCACGCGCAGCGGGGATAACAGGAACCATACGTTCCTTATTGCCCTTGCCCAAAATGCGTAACGCATCGCCAATCGGCAGGTCACGCCCTGTCAATCCGAGGGCTTCTGAAATCCGCAGCCCACAGCCGTATAACAACGTCACCACGGCCTGATCACGCGCAGCCACCCAAGGCGTGGAGGATTGCATTTCAACTGTATCAATCATCTCGCGCGCGGCGTCTTCGGCCAATGGGCGGGGCAGCTTGCGTTGAAACTTGGGGGAGCGTGTGGATAGAACGGCCGTGGGCTCAAACCCTTCACGCTCAGACAGCCAGCGATAAAAACTTTTGACGGCCGACAATTTGCGCGCCAGTGAGCGTGATCCCACATCATGCCCACGGGTAAATGCCATCCACGACCGCATATCGCCCACAGATATTTGCGCCAAAGGTGCCAACCCCTGGGTTTCCCCCTTATGCTCGCTCATAAAGGCCAGAAATCCGGCCACATCACGCGAATAGGCGCTAATTGTATTGTCAGATGCCCCCTTCAGGGCCTTTTGAGCGTCCAGCCAGCCCTGCAATGCATCGCGGGCGGCGGGGGAAATCATGACAACCAGCGCCGCATGGCCCGTTCAAACACGCCCGCAAAAAACGCCAGCAAATCAGTGCCTTGTTGCGGGGTGAACTGATGCGGATCTTCGGCCCCCATCACCAGCATACCGGGCAGGCGCCCCTCCCCGAAATCCAGTTGCAAACACGCCTCCGAGCGGACGAACTCGGCTTCACGGCCATAAATACGCATGTCACCTTCGTGAATCTGGCGCAATGTCACTTGTCGCGCTGAATTTCCCCGTCCATCGCTTAGGTAGTTTTGGATAAATCCCGGCTCGGCCAATGATAAGACATCGCCCAGCCGCTTGACCGCCGGGTCGCCACCATCCTGCACCGTTTCCAGCACCAGCTTAACCGTATCCACCCGCAGGATAGACGCCACATCGGTGCCCAGATCCTTCAGGAATTTTTCGAATTCCACCGGGTCCAGCATCCGCAAAATCGCACGATGCACCTGGTTGGTGCCGGCCAGATTTTCATAAGCGGCGGCAATGACGCTGCGGTGCGTGTCTTCCAGACGATCCAGTCGGGTTTCCAGCCGGTCCATCGCAATGCCGCGTAAATCCACGATATTGCCCCCCATCGCGCGCTCATTTGCAGAGATAAGGGCGCGCATAAGGTCTTGATCTTCAAGGATAACATCGGGTTGCGAGATGATACGCTCACGCAACCCATCATCCATCTGGGGCTTACTGCTCATTTGTGCCTCGGTCTTTTATTGGCGCTCTTATAGCATGGCGCCTGCAAAAATCATTAAGGAATTACAGGATCTTCTGCCCGGTTTTTTCCCAGTCTGCCATAAATGCCGCAAGGCCATTGTCTGTCAGCACATGTTGGGCCATTTGTTTGATTACTTTTGGAGGTGCGGTCATCACATCAGCACCGATCATGGCCGATTGGTGGGCGTGGTTCACGGTGCGGATTGAGGCGACAAGGATTTGGGTTTCAAATCCATAATTGTCATAAATCTGGCGGATGTCGGCGATCAGGTCCATCCCTTCCAGGTTGATGTCATCCAACCGTCCAACGAAGGGGCTGATAAACGTCGCCCCTGCCTTGGCGGCCAACAGGGCCTGATTGGCGGAAAAGCACAGCGTGACATTCACCATATTGCCCTCGCCCGACAGCACCTTGCAGGCCTTTAGCCCGGCCCATGTCAGCGGTACTTTCACGGCGATATTGTCGGCAATCTTGGCCAGCTTGCGCCCTTCGGCGATCATCGCATCGGCCTCAAGTGCCACAACTTCGGCTGAAACCGGACCATCGACCATCTCAGCGATCTCTTTGGTGACTTCCAGAATGTCGCGGCCTGATTTCATGATCAGCGACGGGTTCGTGGTCACACCGTCCACCATGCCCAAATCATTCAATTCGGCAATCTGATCGACTTCGGCGGTATCTACAAAGAACTTCATGGGTGTTTTGCTCCTGCGCGCGGGTTGGCTTGTTGCCCCGCGTTTACCCCATTGAGCGGATCGCTGAAACCCCTGATGCCGTCAGAGCTTGTAACGGGCTTATGATTGCGGTGTCAGCGCCCGCCATATGGGCCGAGTATGATAAAGACACAGCAATGATCTGCTCGACACCGGCTCCGGCAATTCCATCACGCTAAACGGGGTTAACCTCGGGGCATTGGACGCCACCGGCATCATCTTCTGATCCACGCACCAAACGGGATTGCGAAACCGGCCCGGAAGGTGCAAGCCTCAGGGACAGCCCAGTTGTCCTTGAGGAGCCGCCACTTTGCCCGCAATCCCGTCCTTTTTTGCCGAAGGTGCGCTGGTGGCCGTCATGACCACACAGCCATTGGACGGGCCACTTGACTATAAGGCGCCCGAGGGGGGGTGCCATCTGGGGGCTTTCGTTGAAGTGCCGCTTGGGCCGCGAAAAGTGCCGGGTGTGGTTTGGGGCGTGGGGCTGGGCGGGTTTGACCTGTCCAAAGCCCGCAGCATCATCCGGGCGCTGGATGTGGCCCCGATGCGTGAGGAAATGCAAAAGTTTCTGATCCGAATGGGCGCTTATACCCTGACACCAATGCCCGCTATGCTGCGTCTGGCAACCCGTGCGCCGGGGCTGAGTGATCCGCCTTCAATGCGCAAAGTGTACCGCCTGGGCCATGGCACACCTGACCGCGAAACTGATGCGCGCCGCCGCGTTCTGGAGGTGTTGAACACATTTGGCGGTCTGTC
>DFBW01000308.1:0-3130 GCA_002366775.1 Roseovarius sp. UBA3070
CCTGATGATTCTGGCGAAAAAGCCCGCCTGATGGCGGCGTTGTAAGCCATCGTCACAAAACTTTGATGCGCGCACCCTATATTTGCACGCTGTCCTGCGGCAGCATTGACTTGGATCAATGCAAAGCCATACGGCTCAATTGTATATTCAACTACATGAATATGAATTGGAGGAGCAATCCATGACCCTAAACTGGAAAACTGGCGGGCTGTTGCTGGGTTTGGTCTTTTTTGCAGCGGTGCTGCTGGTCAAGCCGATCGGGGTCAGTACGCAATTTGTTATCTTTGATGCCATCCTGGGGGACATAGCTACCCCTGATCTGATCACCCAAACCGAGGATGGCTACACATCCAGCAATGCCTATCTGGCAAAATCCGGCGGTAAATACGCCAAGAACGCAGCCAATCCGCTGAACTATAGCTTTGTTTTTGTCCTTGCGATGATGGTGGGGGCTTTTGGCTCGGCTAGGCTGCGTGGTGGTGTGGGGGCTGATGAGCGCAAATTGCCCGCAATATGGTACGCTAATTATGGGGACACGCCGATCAAACGCTATGCGGTGACCTTTTTGAGCGGCTTTATCGTGCTCTATGGCGCGCGTCTGGCGGGGGGCTGTACCTCGGGGCATATGATGTCGGGTATGATGCAAACTGCGATATCGGGCTATATCTTTTCGGCCGGTGCTTTCGCGGCTGCTATTCCTGTATCCATCATGATGTACAAAAAGGAGGCCTGAGCCATGACAACGATTATTCTTGCCATTGTTATTGGGGCTGCGTTTGGCGCGGTGCTTGACCGGATTGGCGCCACTGATCCCAACTGGATCACTAAAATGCTGAGCCTGACCAACCTGCACCTGATGAAAGCCATTATGTTGGCGATTGGTGTGGGGTCGGTGCTCATGTTTAGCGGGCAGATGCTGGGCTTTGTTGATGTTGGCCATATGAGCGTGAAGACGGCCTATGCGGGTGTGTTCATCGGCGGGCTATTGCTGGGGGCTGGCTGGGCCGCTGCCGGGTATTGCCCGGGCACCGGATTGGGAGCCGCCGCATCGGGGCGCAAAGATGCATGGTTCTTTATCGCAGGCGGCCTTCTGGGCGCTGCGGCTTATATGCTCAGCTATCCATTTTGGAAGGGCACGGGGCTTCTGAGCGGTGAAAAGCTGACACTGGGTGCTGTGCCGGGCGCCAACTATGACAGCCTGACCACACTTCCCGGTGATGTGCTGGGCCTGGTCATGGGGCTGGTCATTGTCGCAATTGCCTTCGCCTTGCCAGACAGGCTGCGCGGGCAGGGTGTACAACCGGCACCCGCCGAGTAAGCGGCGCTGATAAATGCCAAGAGCGCTCGCCCCTCACCGGGCGGGCGCTTTTTGGTTTGTACTGCCTGTTGGTGCGGCTCATACTGTGCGCAAGGGAGGCCAAGAATGGACCGATTTGACGACATTCCCGAAACCGCCCTGCGCTGGCATCACGCGGGCAAAGGGGCGGCCATCGCCACTGTGGTGCAAACCTGGGGCAGCGCGCCACGCCGGGTGGGCAGTCAACTGGCGATCTCGGGGGCAGGCGAAATTGCCGGCTCGGTCTCGGGGGGATGTGTCGAGGGCGCTGTGGTGGCCGAGGCACTGGATGCCATCGAGGCAGGCGCGCCGGTTATGCTGGAATATGGCATCAGTGACGGCGATGCCTTTGCCGTCGGACTGGCCTGTGGTGGCACGATCCGCGTGTTGGTTGAGCCGGTGGGCAGTGTTATGCCTGAGGCGGTTCTGACTGATCTGGTCGCCGCCCGCGCGGCACGCGAACCTGTGGCCTATATCACCACCCCCAAAGGTGGTGGGCGGCTGGAGCACGGCGGCCATCAAGAGAGGTTTCGCATGGATCGCTCGGGCTTTGAGGCGGACGGCGAGGTTTTCGTGGCTATTCACAATCCCCCCTTGCGATTGATCATCGTAGGGGCTGTGCACATTGCGCAGGCATTGGTGCCAATGGCGCGGATTGCGGGGTATGATCCGCTGTTGATTGATCCGCGTGAAAGCTTTGGCAGCGCGGCTCGGTTTCCCGGCGAGGTCATTTTGCATGATTGGCCGGATGAGGGCGTGCAGGCTTATGGATTGGACAGCCGCACAGCGCTGGTGTTGCTGACCCATGACCCCAAGCTGGATGATCCGGCGTTGGAACAGGCTTTGGTGTCGGAGTGTTTCTATATTGGGGCGCTGGGCTCAACCCGCACCCACGCCAAACGGGTGGAACGGTTGGAAGGCTCTGGGTATTCGGGCGCGCAGATCGCCCGTATCCATGGCCCTGTGGGGCTGGATATTGGCGCGGCGGGCCCGTCTGAGATTGCGCTGAGTATTCTGGCGGAAATGACCCGTGTGTTAAGGCAAGGCGCATGAAATTTGGCCCCGTGCCTTTGGCCGATGCGCAGGGTGCCATATTGGCCCATTCCATCCGCTTGGGTGATGGGCGGCTGCGCAAAGGGGTCGTGCTGACGCAGGGCCATCTTGCGCAGTTGCACAGCATGGGCTTGCGCGACGTCACTGTTGCACGGCTTGACCCGGATGATGTGCACGAAGATATCGCCGCCCAAACTCTGGCCCAAGCCCTGTTGGGGGATGCACCACATCTGCGCCTGAGCCAGCCCTTCACCGGGCGGGTGAACCTGTTGGCCGACAGCCCCGGTGTTGTGTTGCTGGATGGCGCACGGATCACGGCCGCCAATGCCGTTGACCCGATGATCACCGTGGCCACCGTGCCGCCCATGCACCAGATTGCCACGGGAGGTATGGCCGCCACGATCAAGATCATCGCTTATGGCGTGGCTGAGGCGGCCCTTTCCCGGGCCTGTGAACTGGCGCGCGCGTCGATACGGCTGGCCACACCGCTGTATACATCGGCCAGCCTGATTGTGAGCGAAATCACCGATGGGCCGGGCACCAAAGGGGTTGAGGCCATCGAGAACCGCGTCACCGGATTGGGCGGCCACCTGAGCGAAGTGATAACCGTGGCGCATGAGGAAGCTGCCTTGGCGCAGGCGGTTGCGCAGGCAAAAGGCCAGATTGTCCTGATCCTGACGGGATCGGCCACGTCGGATATTGGCGATACCGCGCCGAGGGCGCTGATCCGCGCAGGCGGGC
>DFBW01000308.1:3164-3763 GCA_002366775.1 Roseovarius sp. UBA3070
CAGATCGGCGAGAGGCCGGTGATTGGCCTGCCGGGAAGTGCGCGCAGCCCTGTGCTGCATGGGGCGGATTGGGTGCTGGCGCGGGTGGCTTGCGGTGTGCCCATTACCGATGCAGATTTTGCCGCCATGGGGGTGGGTGGCCTGTTGAAAGAAATCCCGACGCGACCACAACCGCGCCGGGGTGGGCGGAGTTAGGGGCAAGACCTGAATTTCACTTTCAAAAGGTCTGGTGTGCGGGACGAAGCGGGCCTTCAATCTGGAAAGTCGAACGGCTGCTTCATTTGCGAAAGCCGACATTGGCACGCTTCTCATCCGTGGTTAGATCGGCCCAAAAAGCCGTCACTCATTTCCAAAAGCGGGGCAGGTCTTTGGTCCCAACAAGGTGACTTCCGAGCGTCGGGGTCCTGAAACTGACGCACGCCCCCGTTTCAACAACCGTTCAGGCATTTTCGGCACCCTCCTGATCGGCATTCTTACGATGCAGCACACGCCGCAGCGGTATCAGGCCGAAAAGTGCAAGCGTGGCCAGAACTGCCCCAGCGAGGAAGGTGCCCTGTGGCCCCACTCTATCCCACAACACTCCCGCAATCACGCTGGCC
>DFBW01000019.1:0-2981 GCA_002366775.1 Roseovarius sp. UBA3070
CCCCGCAAGAGGCGTTGGATTTGTTGGCCCCTGATGGACATCTCAGACCTTGTCGGCGCGGCCGTCATGCCCACCGATGGGCAGGTTAACCCCTCGGATATTACGCAGGCGCTGGCCAAGGGCGCGCGTATGGCTGGGGCGTCGATCTTTGAAGATACCAAAGTAACCGATATTGAGATCGAGAATGGCAAAATCCGGGCCGTGATCACCGATCAGGGCCGGATTGAATGCGAAAAGGTGATCTGTTGCGCCGGGCAATGGACGCGGACCTTTGCCAAGCGCTTTGGTGTCAATGTGCCGCTGGTGTCGATGGAGCATCAATACATGGTGACCGAGCAGATCGAGGGGATGCCGTCAAATCTGCCCACTCTGCGCGATCCTGATCGGCTGACCTATTACAAGGAAGAGGTCGGCGGGCTGGTGATGGGCGGCTATGAGGCGAACCCGATTCCATGGGCCACAGATGGCATTCCTCAGGGGTTTCATTACACGTTGCTGGACAGCAACTTTGATCATTTTGAGCAACTGATGGAGCTGGCGCTGGGCCGTGTACCCGCCTTGGAAACCGCAGGTATCAAAACGCTGACCAACGGACCAGAAAGTTTCACCCCCGATGGCAATTTCATCATCGGTGAGGCGCCAGAGCTGAAGAACTTCTTTGTCGGCGCAGGCTTCAATGCTTTTGGCATCGCCGCTGGCGGAGGGGCCGGTATGGCGCTGGCCGAATGGGCCCACAAAGGCGAGCCGCCGTTTGATCTGTGGTCTGCGGACATCCGCCGTTTTGGCCGTCCGCATTTTGATACCGATTGGGTGCGTACCCGCACGGTTGAGGCCTATGGCAAGCATTACACAATGGCCTGGCCATATGAGGAGCACGACAGCGGCCGCCCCTGTCGCAAATCGCCGCTCTATGATGTGCTGGCCGAGGCTGGTGCGTGTTTCGGTGAAAAACTGGGCTGGGAACGTCCCAACTGGTTTGCCGATGCCGCACAGGGCGAGACCCCCAAAGATGTCTACAGTTTTGGCCGCCAAAACTGGTTCAACGCCGTGGGGCGCGAACACAAGGCCGCGCGCGAGGCGGCGGTGATCTTTGATCAGACGTCATTTGCCAAATTCGCGTTGAAAGGCCCGGATGCTATTGCGGCTTTGAATTGGATATGCGCCAATAATGTGGACAAGCCCGTTGGCACGCTGACGTATACCCAGTTGCTGAACGATAAGGGCGGGATCGAATGTGACCTGACGGTCGGGCGCGTGGCGCATGATGAGTTCTACATTGTGACCGGCACTGGCTTTGCCACTCATGATTTTGACTGGATCAGCCGCAATATCCCCAAAGGGATGAACTGCCAGTTGTTCGATATCACCTCATCCAATGCGGTGTTGTCGCTGATGGGTCCAAAGGCGCGTGATATTCTTGGGGCTGTTACCCGTGATGATGTCTCAAATGACGGCTTTAAATTTGGCACCATCCGCACCATCGGAATTGCCGGCTGTCCGGTCCAGGCACTGCGTGTGACCTATGTGGGCGAGTTGGGCTGGGAATTGCACCTGCCTGTTGAATATGCCCAGACGGTGTATGCCGCACTGATGCAGGCGGGCGAAAGCCATGGTGTGCTTAATGCTGGCTACCGCGCGATTGAAACGCTGCGTCTTGAAAAGGGCTATCGCGCCTGGGGCGCCGAGATCGGCCCCGATCACACACCCCATGAGGCCGGGTTGGGCTGGGCCGTGAAGCTGAGCAAGAACATTGATTTCAAAGGCCGTGCTGTGGTTGAAGCGCAGAAATCCGGCGGCGTGAAAAAGATGCTGGCCTGCTTCACCGTGGACCCAGACGTTGTACTGCTGGGGCGCGAAACGATTTATCGCAATGGTGAACGCGTGGGCTGGCTGACCTCGGGTGGCTATGGGTTTACAGTGGGGCGCTCGATTGGATACGGATATGTGCGCAACCCTGATGGCGTGGACGCCGAGTATGTCTCTTCGGGCGAGTATGAGCTTGAAGTTGCCACCAAGAGGGTGGCTGCGCGCGTGCATATGGAGCCTCTTTACGACCCCAAGATGCTGCGCGTAAAAGACTGATTTGAAACACCCAATAAGAAAGCGCCGCATGACCGATCTAACAGAGCTTGCCCGCCATGCTGCCCAGATTTCACAGGTTGCGGCGTCCGTGGCGATGGATCATTTCCGCAATCCGCTGAATGTTGAATTCAAATCGGATGACAGCCCCGTCACGCAAGCCGACAAAGCGGTTGAAACAGTCGTCAGAGATTACTTGGGCAAGCATTTTCCGGATGACGGGATTTTTGGCGAAGAACAGGGGGCCGAAGGGCTGGACAACAGATATGTCTGGGTGATTGATCCGATTGACGGCACACGATCATTCTTGTCTGGCTACCCGCTGTTTGGATTTTTGCTGAGCTTGCTGGAAGATGGGCAATCGCAGATTGGCGTTGTTGGAATGCCTGCCCTGAGCGAGGTCTATATCGGGGTCGCCGGGCAGGGGGCCACGATGAATGGTGATCCGATCGTCGTGTCCGGCCAGACCCGCCTTGATCAGGCGATCTTGTTTGTGAACGAGGGCGACAAGATATTTGACCAGCACCCGCAGGTTTTCAGCCGCTTGATGCAAGCCGGGCAAACACGGCGCTTCGCCTATGATTGCTATCCGCATGCGTTGCTTGCTGCGGGTTATGTCGATGCGGTGGTGGATTATGATTTGCAGCCCTACGACTATTTGGCCGTCTCGGCATTGGTCGAGGCCGCCGGTGGTGTCGTGACCGATTGGGACGGAGAGCCGCTCACACTTGCCTCGGATGGCCGTGTTGTATCAGCTGCCACCCCTGAGCTTCACCAAGAGGTGTTAACCCTGATAAACCAGTGATCCGCACCACCAGCCTGCGCGGGCCATGTTCAGACAGATTGGCCGCGGGACTTATTTCTTGGCTGTTTCCAGCGCATCCAGCCGTGCCTTCAGGGCT
>DFBW01000019.1:3120-3809 GCA_002366775.1 Roseovarius sp. UBA3070
GCCTCCGGCTGCATCGGTTAACCCCTATATGGGGCGCAAAAGTGATGGCGACAAGGTTGACTTTGCCACCACACAATAGTCAGAGGTGAAATCATGCAGGCCTTAATCCCTTTCCCCGAAATATCACCCGAGATTTTCTCGATACCTCTCTTTGGCATGGAGTTTGCCCTGCGCTGGTACGCGCTGGCCTATATTGCGGGCATTTTGATTGGCTGGCGGCTGATCGTGCGCGCTGTGCGCCGCGCTGATTTATGGCCCGGTGATACTGCGCCGATGGATGAAAAGCAGGTCGAGGATCTGCTGACTTGGATCATCATTGGCATCATTGTCGGTGGGCGCATGGGGTTCGTGCTGTTTTATGATCTGGGCCAATACCTGCAAGACCCGGTCAAGGTTTTACGGGTCTGGGATGGTGGTATGTCGTTTCATGGTGGCCTCTTGGGGGTCATCATTGCGGCATGGGTGTTTGCGCGGCGGGCCGGGATTTCAAAACGCTCCATGGGGGATGCGCTGGCGATGGCTGTGCCTGTCGGGCTGATGCTGGGCCGTTTGGCCAATTTCATCAATGCCGAGCTGTATGGCCGGGCCACCGATCTGCCTTGGGCAATGAAGTTTCCCGTTATGTGCCGCGATGTGGCCTATCAGGGCTGTGCGGTGGCGGGGGAGTGGTTTTACACCGGCACCGAAGT
>DFBW01000138.1 GCA_002366775.1 Roseovarius sp. UBA3070
ATCGGGATGAGCCCGGCATTTTTCGAAAATATCATGACCGGCGAAGTGCTGAGCCGGATCACCACCGATACCACGCTTATTCTCAGTGTGATCGGATCGTCCGTGTCGATTGCCCTGCGTAACCTGCTGATATTCCTTGGTGGATTGGTGTTGATGCTGTTCACCTCGGCCAAACTTGCGGGGCTGGTTTTGCTGATCGTACCGCTGATCATCGTGCCAATCCTGACACTTGGGCGTCGGTTGCGCGGCCTCAGCCGGGAAAATCAGGATTGGATCGCCGCCAGTTCGGGCAATGCATCCGAGGCATTGCTGAGCGTGCAAACCGTGCAGGCCTTTACCCATGAAACCGCCAGTCGCGCGCAGTTCAGCGAAGTGACCGAGCACAGCTATGACGCCGCCCGCCGCCGCATCTGGGTGCGCGCCTTTATGACTGTGATTGTGATTTTTCTGGTCTTTACCGGCGTTGTCGGCGTGCTGTGGATGGGTGCGCGCGGGGTGCGGGCAGGGGATATGAGTGCGGGCAGCCTTGTGCAGTTTGTGATTTATTCGATCATGGTCGCGGGGGCTGTCGCGGCCCTGTCTGAAATCTGGGGCGAATTGCAGCGCGCGGCCGGTGCCACTGAACGGCTGGTAGAGTTGTTGCAGGCCAATGACACTGTCAGCGATCCCGCCCAACCCGTCGCCGTGCCGCAGCCAACACGCGGGGCAATCGGGTTTGAGGGGGTGACGTTCAGCTATCCATCGCGGCCCAATGTCTCAGCACTTGATGATCTGACGTTGACGATTGCACCGGGTGAAACTGTTGCCGTTGTCGGCCCTTCGGGGGCGGGTAAAACCACCATCATTCAGCTGATTCAGCGCTTTTATGACCCTGATGCGGGCCAGGTGACGCTGGATGGCGTGCCGCTCAGCAACATGCGCCGGGCCGAGTTCCGTCAGGCCATGGCACTGGTGCCGCAAGACCCGGTAATTTTTGCCGCCTCAGCGCGTGACAATATCCGTTTTGGCAGGCTTGATGCCAGTGACGCCGAGGTAGAGGCCGCCGCGCAGGCCGCAGCTGCACATGCGTTTATTGCCGCCTTGCCCGATGGGTACGACACCTATGTTGGTGAACGTGGTGTGATGTTGTCGGGCGGGCAGAAACAACGCATCGCTATTGCCCGCGCCATTTTGCGCGACGCCCCTGTGTTGTTGCTGGATGAGGCAACATCGGCCCTGGATGCAGAAAGTGAACGCGCTGTGCAACAGGCGGTGGATGCCATGGCGCGCAGCCGCACCACGGTGATTGTGGCGCATCGGCTGGCGACAGTGAAAAAGGCCGACCGGATTGTGGTCATGGACGAGGGCCGCGTTGTGGCCACCGGAACGCACGACAGTCTGGTGGCCGAAGATGGTCTATATGCCCGTCTGGCACGGCTTCAGTTCGCCGGGGATGAGGCCGCGTAAACGCCACTGAATCTATGTTTTTGGCCCGCTGGGACAGCTGCGCCGGGTTGGTGTCCTTTTTTGAAGGCCCCAAGGTTCATCGGTTGAGGTCAAGGGGGGGATATTGCGGTCTTTTCCCCTTGCCCTGCATGGTACAATCGCAATGATGTCCACATCAGAATGTTAATTAGGAGAGGTATGACCCATGGGTTTGTTTAATTTTTGGAAGAAAGAAGAAGATCCGGCACCCGAGCCCGAAGCTCTGAAAAAAGAAATTGCAGATATGGGGCTGAACACCGCCGGTCTGGATATTTCCGTGGTGGGTGACGTTGTCAAAGTGTCCGGCAACGCGGTGAGCCAGGAAGTCAAAGAAAAGATCATCATGGCCGTTGGCAACTCGGCCGGTGTGGCTGCGGTTGAGGATGAAGTGAGCGGCAATGCGCCGGTATTCCATGAAGTCCAAAAGGGCGACACACTTTGGAAAGTGGCCGAAAAGGCCATGGGCAATGGCGCGAAATACACCGAAATCTTCGAGGCCAACCGCCCGATGCTGAGCGACCCGGACAAGATTTATCCAGGCCAAATGCTGCGTATTCCGCAGGACGACAGCAAGACTGCCTGATCCGGGATTTCTTGAAAGTTGGATTGGTCGGCCGGGGAAACCGGGTCGGCCTTTTTTGTGCAATCCTGGACGGATTCACAGATTTGACCGGTTCAGAGGGGCACCAAACGAGAGGCGTCATGTCCCGAGATCATTCCTAACAGTCAGAAAATAAACCACAAATAATCCAGATGCAGAGGTTGCATGGTTCATTCACTTTAAGCATTTGCACCTTCCGGGGCATCTGGATAGCCTTTGCCCCATAACAAAAAGGGAGACACCCAAATGACTTACTTGAAACACGCCTTTGGTGCGTGTGCTGTTGGTTTGCTGGTCGCCGGTGGCGCTTATGCAGAAACTACAGTGCGTGTGGCCTATGATGCCGATCCGGTATCGCTTGACCCGCATGAGCAGCTTTCGGGCGGCACATTGCAACTCAGCCACATGGTCTTTGATCCGCTGGTACGCTGGACACAAGACCTGCAGTTTGAGCCACGCCTGGCCGAAAGCTGGGAGCAGATCGACGCCACCACCACACGCTTTAACCTGCGTGATGGTGTGAAATTCCACTCCGGCAACGATATGACCTCGGCCGATGTGAAATGGACGTTTGACCGCCTGAAAGAAAGCCCCGACTTCAAGGGTATTTTCAGCCTGTTCACTGCCGTCAACGTGATCGACGATGACACATTTGATCTGGTGACATCCGAGCCTTACCCACTGGTATTGCACACCGCGACGTATATCTTTCCGATGGACAGCGCGTTTTACACTGGTGAAACCGAGGATGGCAAAGACAAGGCCGAGCTGGTCAAGCACGGTGACAGCTTTGCGTCGCGCAATGTGTCTGGCACAGGCCCCTTCGTGGTGTCCGAGCGTGAACAGGGCGTGAAAGTTGTCTTTGATCGTTTCGCTGATTACTGGGATACGGCAAGCCCCGGCAATGTTGATAAAATCGTTCTGACCCCCATCAAAGAAGACCCGACCCGCGTGGCGGCCCTTCTGGCGGGTGATGTTGATTTCATCGCCCCCGTGCCGCCCACCGATCTGGCGCGCGTTGATGAAAACGATGGCACCACATTGATCACCATGCCCGGCACACGGATCATCACATTCCAGATGAACCAGGACCGTGTTGAAGCGTTCAAAGATCCCAAAGTCCGTCAAGCGATTGACTATGCGGTGAACAACGCCGCTATCGTTGAGCGCATCATGCGCGGCTTCGGCACCGTTGGTGCACAGGCCAGCCCTGCTGGTTACCTGGGTCACGATCCCAGCCTGACCCCACGTTTCGATGTGGAAAAAGCCAAGGCCCTGATGGCCGAAGCCGGGTATGCTGATGGGTTCTCGATCACGATGATGGCGCCCAACAACCGCTATGTGAACGACGACAAAATCGCTCAGGCTGTGGCCTCGATGCTGTCGAAAATCAACATCACGGTTGACCTGCAAACCATGCCCAAAGCCCAATACTGGCCCAAGTTTGACGAGCGCGCTGCTGACATGATGATGATCGGCTGGCACTCTGATACCGAAGACAGTGCAAACTTCCACCAGTTCCTGTCGGCCTGCTTTGATGAGGCCACCGGCAACGGTCAGTACAACTCGGGTGCCTATTGCAACTCGATGGCCGATGATCTGATGAACGCCGCAAATGCCGAGACGGACGCAGCCAAACGTGGCGAGATGCTGCAAAAGCTGGAAGGTATCCTTTATGAAGAGGCCGCCTTTATCCCACTGCACTGGCAGAACCTGGCCTGGGGTGCCCGTGATGGTGTTCACGCTGACAAAATCGTCAACGCGCTGAACTTCCCTTACTTCGGCGATCTGGTCGTCGACTAAGCGCATCCAGACATCGGGGCGGGCCAATGGCTCGCCCCTTTTTTCATCTGCTCAGCCTCTTCTTCATGGACATGCCGCCTGCCAACGCAGGGTTTGCGCGTGCCCATCACCAAGCGACTAAGTAAGCAAGGTATCGAAATATGCTCGCCTATCTGGTGAAACGTCTTTTTCAGGCCATCGCGGTGATGCTTGTCATCTCGCTTGTGGGCTTTGCCATTCAGGACAATCTGGGTGATCCCCTGCGCGAGCTGGTGGGGCAATCCGTCTCTGAGGACGTCCGCCAGCAATTGCGCGATGAACTGGGGCTGAACGACAGCTTTGTCACTCAGTACATCCGCTTTCTGGGCAACGCCTTGCAGGGCGATCTGGGCACCAGCTATTTCTTCAAGGAACCCGCGCTTGACGTGATCCTGAAAAAGCTGCCCGCAACGCTTGAGCTGGTGCTGGGCGCCACGATCATCATCGTTGGACTGTCGGTGCCGCTGGGCGTTTACACGGCGATCAAACCCAACACGATCCTTAGCAAAGTGATCATGGGCATCTCAATCGTCGGCATTTCAATCCCGGTGTTTTTGACGGCGATCCTGATGATATTTGTCTTCTCGGTTGAACTGGGCTGGCTGCCCTCATACGGGCGCGGCGATGTGGTGCATGTGTTTGGCTATTGGGACACGAACCTTGCCAGCTGGGATGGCTGGACCCATATCCTGCTGCCCTCACTGGCGCTTGCGTCCATCATGCTGCCGCTGTTTATCCGCCTGATCCGGTCCGAGATGATGGAAGTGCTGCAATCGGAATATGTCAAATACGCCCGCGCCAAGGGCATCAAGCCGCGCCGCATCTATTTTCTGCATGCGCTGAAAAACACGCTGTTGCCGGTGATCACCGTGGGGGGCGTGCAGATTGGCACCATGGTGGCCTATACCATCCTGACGGAAACCGTATTTCAATGGCCCGGCATGGGCTTCATGTTTCTTGAGGCGGTGAACCGTGTGGATACGCCCCTGATCGTGGCTTACCTGATTGTCGTGGGCTTCATCTTTGTGGTCACGAACACGATTGTTGATCTGATCTATGGGTTGGTCAATCCCACCGTTAATCTGGCGAGGATGGGCGCATGAGCAGTATCACCACCAATCAGGATCCCTCGCGCTGGGAAAAGATCTGGCAATCGAACATGGCCTACAGCTTTCGGCGTAATCCGGTGGCGATGGTTTCGTTTGCGATCTTTGCCATCATTGTGCTGGCGGCGGTGTTTGCACCGGTGTTTGCCCCGTTTGATCCCTATGATCCCAATCAGATCGACATCATGAATTCTGAGTATCCACCTGTGTGGGTGGAGGGGTCTGACCCGCAATTCATGTTTGGCACCGATGATCAGGGCCGTGATCTGTGGTCGACGATCCTCTATGGCACACGCCTGTCGCTGCTGATTGGCCTTTGTGCGGTGGCTTTGCAGGCCTTTCTGGGCATCACCATCGGGCTGACCGCTGGCTACGTCGGAGGCCGGGTGGACAACCTGTTGATGCGGATGGCGGATATTCAGCTGTCGTTTTCTACACTGATGGTTGCCATCATCTTCCTTGCGATCACGCAAGCGATGTTTGGCTCACAAACCTTCAACCGCTTTGCCATCTATTTCCTGATTGCCGTCATTGGCATTGCCGAATGGCCGCAATATGCGCGCACCGTGCGGGCCACGGTGTTGGCCGAGAAAAAGAAGGAATATGTGGACAGTGCCCGTGTGCTGGGCTTTGGCCCGTTGCGCATCATGTTCCGGCATATCCTGCCCAATTCGCTGTCCCCCATTTTTGTGATCTCAACGGTGCAGGTGGCCAACGCGATTATCTCCGAGGCATCGCTCAGCTTCCTGGGCCTTGGCATGCCACCCAGCCAACCGTCACTTGGCTCGCTGATTTCGTCGGGCTTTGACTACATCTTTTCGGGCAGTTGGTGGATCACTGTGATCCCCGGCGTCATTCTGGTGGTGCTGGTGCTGGTCATCAACCTGTTGGGGGATTGGATGCGCGATGTCCTGAACCCCAAACTGTATAAGGGGTGAGTGCGATGTCTTTGCTGTCAGTTCGTGATCTGTCCGTCAAATTTGCCATGCGTGACCAGACGGTCACCGCACTCAGAAACATCAGCTTTGATGTGGCACGCGGGGAACGCCTCGGCATTGTGGGCGAATCCGGCGCCGGGAAATCCATCACCGGCTTTGCATTGATGAACCTGCTTAGCCGTCCGGGATATATCGCTGGCGGCAAAATCCTGTTTGAGGACCGTGACATCACCGGCCTTGAGGATGAGGCCATGCGCGATATTCGCGGCAATCACATGGCGATGATCTTTCAGGATCCCATGGTCACGCTGAACCCGGTGCTGACCATTGGCCAGCAGATGTTGGAAACGCTGTACGCACATCGCAAACTGTCCAAAGCCGAAGCCACACAAATCGCCATTCTGAAGCTGCGCGAGGTTTACATTCCCTCGCCCGAAGAACGGCTGGATCAATACCCGCATGAGCTGTCGGGTGGGATGCGTCAGCGGATCATCATTGCGATGGCCCTGTTGTTGGATCCCAAGCTGATCATCGCGGATGAGCCGACAACGGCGCTGGATGTGACCATTCAGGCCGACATCATGGAATTGCTGCTGGAGCTGTGTCACTCCAACAAAGTCGGGCTGATCCTGATCACCCATGATCTGGGGGTCGTCAGCCAGATGACTGAACGCACGTTGGTCATGTACGCCGGGCGCATTATCGAGGCCGGGCCCACGCGCGAGATCATAAATGACCCACAACACCCCTATACCCAAGGGCTGATCAATGCTCTGCCACAGCAAACACCGCCAGGGCACCGGTTGAAACAAATCCCCGGCAATATGCCTTCGCTCACGGCCATTCCACCTGGTTGCCCCTTTGCCCCGCGCTGTAGTTTTGCGGTCGATCATTGCCGCACAACATTGCCCGAACTGGTCAGCTACGGCAGCGTCGAGGTGGCTTGCCACGAGGTGAACCGCCTGCACAATGCTCCAGCCAAGGAGAAAAGCGCATGAAGGATATGCCCGACACCGCGCCCCTGCTTGAGCTGCGTAACCTGGAAAAGCAATTCGATCTGGACCGGGGCTTTCTGGAGACGATCAAATTCAAGGGTGGCAAAATATACCGTGAAAAGCGGGCCGTGCACGCGGTTAACAATGTCTCATTAAGTGCCAACCGAGGCGAGGCACTGTGTGTCGTGGGCGAGTCGGGATGTGGCAAATCCACCGTTGCGCGGCTGGTGGCTGGTCTGCTGACGCCCACATCCGGTGAAATCCATTACGCAGGAGAGCGTATCGACAACCGGTCACGCCATGACATGATGCCGCTGCGCAAGAAGATGCAGATGATCTTCCAAAATCCATACGCCTCGCTTAACCCGCGGATGACGATCCAACAGGCGCTTGAGGAACCGGTGAGGTTTCACAACCCGTCGATGAATGGCTCTGAGGTGATGGACCGGGTGGTCGAGGTGATGAAATCCGTGGGCGTCGATCCCAGCTGGTCGCGCCGCTATCCGCATGAGTTTTCGGGCGGTCAGCGCCAACGTATCGCCATTGCGCGCGCCCTGACGGTGGACCCGGAATTTGTCATCGCCGATGAACCGATTAGCGCCTTGGATGTCTCGATTCAGGCGCAGGTGTTGAACCTGATGCTGGAAGCCAAGGAAGACCGCGGCCTGACCTATCTGTTTATCACCCACGATCTAAGCGTGGTGCAGCATTTTGGCACC
>DFBW01000297.1 GCA_002366775.1 Roseovarius sp. UBA3070
ACGCGGCGCTTGGCTTCGGCGCGGGCAATCTCGGCGCGGGCCAGACGGTTGGCGGCCTGATCAACGCGGGCTTCGGCCTGGGCCAATGCCTGACGGCTGGACAGCACGGCCTGTCGCGCTTGGGCTGCGGCCAATTCAGCCAGCTCTACGGTGGCGGCGGTGCCCACGCCGCGCGTTTCCAGGTCAAGTTGACGTTGATACGCGCGCTCGCGCAGGGCGGCTTGTTCCCTGGCCGAGCCCACCTCGTCTTCAGCCAGCCCTTTGCCGCGTGCGGCTTCTCGGACCTCGGCCTGTGCATCCAGAAGGTCACTTTTTGCGCGCTCCAGCGTGGAGTACGCATCGGCCGGGTCAATGCGGCCCAGCACCTGTCCGGCCTGCACCTGTCCGCCCTCTTCAAATTCTTCCGCCAGTTCCACCAACGTGCCGCTGGCCTTGGCGCGGATTTCCAATGTGCGGCGGCTTTGAACCTCGCCAAAGGCGGTCAGGATGGGGCGGATCGTCTGTTCTTGTGCATCAATCACATTGACGGCAAATACCCGCTCGCGCCGTTCTGGCACCTCTGGTTCGGCCGAGATACGTTCCTGCACTGCTGAAAACACCAATTGCCCTGCAAAGGCCAACAGGCCCAGAGTGAGGCAAAGCAGGAACAATCCTGACAAGCTGTGGCGCAAAAAGCGCATGGTGATCAATCCCTTGAGCAGGCCAGATGTGGCCCCCTTACCAATGTAACCTGAATGCCGCAAATTCCAAGCGTTCTGGGTTGAAAGGATGCGCGCGCTATTTCCGGCGCTGATGTTCATCCAAGCGGGGCATTATTTCCACAAAGTTGCAGGGCTGGTGGCGGTAATCCAGTTGCAAGCTGAGGATTTCATCCCAGGCGTCCTTGCAGGCGCCGGGGCTGCCGGGCAGGGCAAACAGATAGGTGCCGCCCGCCACGCCGCCCGTTGCGCGCGATTGCACAGCTGAGGTGGCGATCTTTTTCATGCTGACAATGGTGAAAACTGTGCCAAAGGCCTCAATCTCTTTTTCATAGACATCGCGGTGCGCTTCTACCGTGACATCGCGTCCCGTCAGGCCTGTGCCCCCGGTCGAGATCACCACATCCACATTTGCGTCAGCAATCCAGTTGCGCAATTGGCTGGCAATATCTGCGCGTTCATCCCGGATTATCTGGCGGTCGGCCAATATGTGGCCGGCGCTTTCTATCCGCGCCACCAGAATGTCACCTGATGTGTCCTGACTGGCATCACGGGTGTCGCTGACGGTCAAAACGGCAATGCGCACCGGCATAAATTCTTTGGTATCGTTAATACGGCTCATGTTGTCTGCCTCAAGATAGTTTAACGTTAAACCAATTTGGTTCTGGCCCCAGATTGACCAGTTCAGTCGCGCCAATCCATCCGCGCGTGCCCCAGCTGTCATGGATATGTCCGCAGACCGCCAGTTGGGGTTGAATACGTTCGATCGCTGCGGCAATGGCCCTGCTGCCCACCGACACCCCGGTCGAGGTCACATCACAAAGGCCCTTGGGCGGTGAATGAACGATCAGGATGTCAGCCGCCTTGCAGGTGTTCAGCAAGGCTTCGGCATCGTCCTCGCGCATGTCGCAAGACCAGCTGCCAAAAGGTGTGGGCGGTATCCCATAGCCCAATCCAAATACCTTTAACCCGTTGATGTCACACCCTGATCCATGGAGAACCGTGGTACCGGCATGTGCGGCATCTGATAGTTCCTCATGGCTTTCAGCATTGCCGGGCACCACCACAAACGGCGGGGTGATGCCCGCCAGAAGGTTCATCGCCTCGGGCAGTCCGTCACGCATGTTGCAGAAATCACCGGCACCGATCACCAGATCCGCATCGGCGCTGGCTTGCACCAATGCCTCGGCGCGGCGGCGCGAATGGTGCAGATCAGAAAACGCCATGATCTTCATGTGCTGCCTCGCAGCCTGGCTTGTAAGTCCAGCAGATCAGCCCATGCTTCACGTTTGGCATGGGGGGTGCGCAGCAGATAGGCCGGGTGAAACATCGGCAGGCAAGGTTTGCCATAGGCCTCGGCCCACTGTCCGCGCAGCCGGGTGATGCCACGTTTGCCCAAAGCTGCCTGACAGCTGATATTGCCCATCAGCACGATCAGATCAGGCGCTACCAGTTCCACATGGCGCTGGATAAACGGCACCAGCATGGCAATTTCTTCGGGTTTGGGATCGCGGTTTTGGGGGGGGCGCCAGGGCAAGACATTGGTGATGTAAACCGATTGCGCCGAAAATTCATGGGCGCGGCCCATATCAATCGCCGCCAGCATTTTGTTGAGCAACTGCCCGGCACGGCCCACGAAGGGCTTGCCTTGCTGATCTTCCTCGCGCCCCGGTGCCTCGCCGATGATCATCACGCGCGCGGCTGGGTTGCCGTCTGAGAACACCAGATTGCGTGCCCCGCGTTTCAACTCACAATGCTCAAACCGGCCCATGGCGGCTTGCAATCCGGCCAGATCACCCGCAGCGGTTGCCAGTGCTTTGGCCTCAGCCACCGCATCAACTTTGGGTGCGCCAGAGACCTGAGCAGGCTCAGCAAGCCGCGGCTTGGGTTTGGGTTTGTCGGCCAATGTGTAGCGATCAACCGGCGCATCACAAATCGCATCGGTGGCCCCCAACTCGATCTGCCAATCGAGAAGCGCGCGCGCGGTGGTGTGATCAAGGGGCGATTCCATGCGGGTACAGTACCGGTGTGCCGAGGTAAGGGAAAGCGGATGAACGACGCGCGCCTGCCCGATTAACTGGCCCGGCGCGGAGCCATCTTGCCCCAACCTGCATCCAACCCTATAAGGCCCCAGACCAAGGCGGAGGCGGCATGACCTATTCTCACTCCCACCTTCTGGGGATTGAACCTCTGGCACCGCCGGATATCACCGCCATTCTGGATCTGGCCGATCAATACGCCGATCTGAACCGCCGCGATGTGAAGCACTCTGATGCGCTGGCGGGTCTGACCCAGATCAACATGTTCTTTGAAAACTCCACCCGCACGCAGGCCAGTTTTGAGTTGGCGGGCAAGCGGTTGGGTGCTGATGTGATGAGCATGGCCATGCAGGCGTCCTCTATCAAAAAGGGCGAGACGCTGATTGATACGGCGCTGACCCTGAACGCCATGCACCCTGATTTGCTGGTGGTGCGCCATCCGCATTCCGGCGCTGTGGACTTGTTATCGGAAAAGGTGAACTGCGCCGTGTTGAACGCCGGGGACGGGCGCCACGAACATCCCACACAGGCCTTGCTGGATGCGCTGACCATCCGGCGCGCCAAGGGCCGGTTGCACCGCCTGAACATCGCCATCTGTGGTGATATCGCTCATTCCCGTGTGGCCCGCTCTAACATCATGTTGTTGGGCAAAATGGAAAACCGTGTGCGCCTGATTGGCCCGCCGACGCTGATGCCCTCTGGTATTGCTGATTTCGGGGTCGAGGTGTTTGAAGATATGGAAGCAGGCCTGAAGGACGTCGATGTCGTCATGATGTTGCGGCTTCAGCGCGAGCGTATGGATGGCGGCTTTATCCCGTCCGAGCGTGAATATTACCACCGCTATGGTCTGGACGCCGAAAAGCTGAGCCACGCCAAGGAAGATGCCATTGTCATGCACCCCGGCCCGATGAACCGCGGGGTTGAAATTGACGGCGAATTGGCTGACGACATCAATCGCTCGGTCATTCAACAACAGGTGGAAATGGGTGTCGCCGTGCGCATGGCTGCGATGGACCTTCTGGCGCGTAACCTGCTGGCGAGACGTCAGGCCCAAACAGGGGTAATGGTGTGAGCGATCAGTTTCAGGTAACGTCTGGTGAGTACAAATTGGTGCGGCTCTTTGCGGTTGATCTGCCCGCTGATGACATTGATGGCTTGCGTGAGGCTGATCTGGCAGCAGCATTGGGGGTTGAACGCCTTGATGTAGACCAGATTGATTTCTTCTCAGTCGATGATCTCGAGGGCCTGGGCCTCGTCGATTACATGATCGAGGGGCTGGGGATCGCCGAGGATCAACTGGCCGATGATCGCGCCCGACTTATGTCACTGACAGGCCAGCTTCTGATTGTGCGCTCTGCCGCCTTCATGGGGCTACATGGGCTGCTGAGCGTCAAAGCCCCCCTGCGCTGGATCGGCACCTATGCCGAAGACCGCAGCAAAGTGACCTTCGAGGCGCTGCCAACTGGCGGAACCGAGGGCAATGTGCCCTCCACCAACAAAAAGCGCCCATCGGATGCGGCCATGTCTGGGCGGGTGGCAATGGTGGTTCTGCTGGTCCTGTTCATGCTGACCGGCGCGATGGTCTGGATCGCGTCATGAGCACTGATCTCGACACCCGCAACAACGACTGGGAAGGTATCCTGGCCACTGGCGAGCGGATACTCTGGCAAGGTAAGCCCCTGCCCAGATTGTCCTTTCGTGGCGGTCGCAGCATGGAAACCCTGATGGCGGTGGTTTTCATGGGGTTTTCATTGATTTGGATGAAAGTCGCCTCGCTGGCGCTGGGGCCGTTGTGGATATTTGGCCTGCTGTTTTTCTTCTTCGGGCTTTACATGGCTTTAGGCAAGTATTTCTGGGCCGCGTTCAAACGCCAATACACTTGGTATACGCTGACCAACCAGACTGCCTATATTGCAAACGATATGCCGTTTGTGTCGCGTAGTCTGAAGTCTTACCCGATCACCTCAGACAGCATGCTGGAATACCTTCCGGGCGATGCGGCCACAATCTATTTCGGATCTGAGATCGAAAAGACCAACAAATCCACCCGAAAGTCAGAAAACGGGTTTGAATATCTGGAAGATGGCGACAAGGTCTATGATCTGCTGCGCCAGATAAAGAAAGGTGACGTATGAGCATCCTCTTCACCAATGCCCGCCTGATTGACCCCGAAGCGGGCACCGAAAGCCTCGGCTGGTTGCTGGTTAAGGACGGTGTTATCGCCGCCACCGGCAGCGAGACCGCCATGCCAAAGGCGGATGAGCAGGTTGAGTGCACCGGTGCGTGTCTGGCGCCGGGGATTGTCGATATCGGCGTCAAAGTATGTGAGCCGGGTGAACGCCACAAAGAAAGTTACAAATCCGCCGGGATGGCCGCGGCTGCCGGGGGTGTGACCACCATGGTCACACGGCCCGATACGCTGCCCACTATTGATACGCCCGAGGTTCTGTCGTTTGCCCTGCGCCGCGCCAATGAGGCGGCACCTGTCAATGTGTTGCCCATGGCCGCCCTCACCAAAGGCCGCGAAGGCCTTGAGATGACTGAGATCGGCTTTCTGATGGATGCCGGTGCTGTGGCCTTCACCGATTGCGATCGGGTGATCTCCAATACCAAGGTGTTTTCGCGCGCGCTGACCTATGCAAGGTCCTTGGGCGCATTGGTTATTGCCCATCCCCAAGAGCCGATCCTGAGCGAGGGGGCTGCTGTTACCTCGGGTAAATTCGCCTCGCTCCGGGGGCTGCCCGCTGTGACAGCTATGGCCGAACGGATGGGATTGGACCGCGACATTGCCCTGCTGGAAATGACCGGAGCGGCCTATCATGCCGATCAGATCACCACAGCACGCGCATTGCCTGCCTTGGCGCGGGCCAAGCGCAACGGGTTGAACATCACTGCGGGCACATCAATCCACCATCTGACACTAAATGAGATGGACGTGGCCAATTATCGCACCTTCTTTAAGGTCAAACCGCCGCTCCGGGCCGAGGATGACCGGCAAGCGGTGATTGCCGCGCTGCGCGATGGTACAATTGATGTGATATCTTCGATGCACACACCACAGGACGAAGAAAGCAAACGCTTGCCCTACGAGGAAGCCGCCAGCGGCGCTGTAGCGTTGGAAACCCTGCTGCCCGCGGCCTTGCGCCTTTATCATGCCGAAGATCTGAGCCTGCCTCAGCTGTTTCGCGCGATGGCCCTTAACCCGGCCAAACGGCTGGGCCTTGACGCCGGGCGGCTGTGTGCGGGCGCGCCTGCCGATCTGGTGCTGTTCAATCCTGACACACCCATTGTGCTGGACCGCTTCAAACTCAAATCCAAATCCAAGAACACCCCGTTTGACGGCGCGCGGATGCAAGGTAAGGTGCTGGGCACTTACGTCGCTGGTCAACCTGTATTTGAGGCCCCCTGATGCCCCCGATTGAAACCTCCGCCCTTCTTCTGCTGGTCTGGGCCGTGCTGGGCTATCTGATCGGCTCGGTCTCGGGTGGCATGGCAATGAGCCGGGTCTTTGGGTTGGGCAACCTGCGCGACATCGGATCAGGCAATATTGGCGCCACAAATGTTTTGCGCACCGGTAACAAAACCGCCGCGGCGGGCACTTTGCTGATGGATGCGGCCAAAGGGGCTGTTGTGGCGCTGCTGGCCTGGGCCGTGACGGGCCAGGACGCCGCCCAAGTGGCGGGCTTCATGGCCTTTGTCGGCCATTGTTATCCGATCTGGCTGGGCTTTAAGGGTGGCAAGGGCGTGGCCACATTCCTGGGCCTTTTGCTGGCCTTGGCCTGGCCTGTTGGCATTGCCGCGTGCCTCACATGGCTGGTGGCGGCGGCGGTGACGCGCATATCGTCTTTCGCTGCGATCTTTGCAGCGGCCACATCGACCATTTGGATGGCGTTCCTCGGGCAGGGTCAATTGCTGCTGATGGGCGCGCTGCTGACGCTGTTGGTGTTCTGGCGGCACCGCGCCAATATTCAGCGCCTGCGCGCGGGCACTGAACCTAAAATCGGACAAAAGTGACACCCGAATTCATCGCCGCGTTCACGCATGGCACGCTTCATCGCGGTGGACATAGGCCGGGGATGTGATCAGAGCGCCATAATGGGGTGCTTGGCCTTAGCTTTGTGGCAGAATTACAGAACCATACACAGATTTGCTGATCCGAAAACACGCGGCGCAAATCACCATGGTACCTGCCTTGAGCCGGGCAAAGGCCCCAACGTCCGACCCCTTTGTGAAATTGCAATCGCAAAGGCGCGGCGATGATGATCAAGATAACGTGCCGGGTCATACCGCCCCTTCCAAGCAGTTCCGCATAGCTGCGAAACCAAGTTGTGATCACCGGGGAAATCACTCACCAATACTGATCAGTTGAAATACTAAAGTTTATTAAAATCATATGGGTGCACGCAGGCTGTCAACTCAAACGGTAACTTCTATGGGGGGCAAACAGACCTGCGCGTCTGCTCTGCATCGTTTCTTCTTCACAACGGCGCTTGACACCCTTAGGTCGGCCCTTCACCACTGATCGGAAATTCAGCAGGAGGCACCTTGCATGTCGATCCCTCAATCCGGTGGTGGCCCCATCGAAGATATGTCCCAACTGGCCGGTTATCTGGAAGACGGCTGCAAGCCCAAAGACGATTGGCGCATCGGTACCGAGCACGAGAAGTTCGGCTATTGCAAAGACACTCTCAAACCCATCCCCTATGAGGGAAAACGCTCGGTTCTGGCCGTGTTGGAAGGCCTGCGCGATGTGCACGGCTGGGCCCCGGTTGAGGAGGCCGGCAAGCTGATCGGGCTGGAGAAGGACGGGGCGAATGTTTCGCTTGAACCGGGCGGCCAGTTGGAGCTGTCTGGCGGGCCTCTGGAAACCATCCACGAGACCTGTGACGAGGTGAACACCCACCTGCGCGAGGTCAAGGATGTGGCCGACAAAGTGGGTGTCGGGTTCATCGGTCTTGGGGCGGCTCCGATCTGGTCGCATGAGGACATGGATCAGATGCCCAAGGGCCGCTACAAACTGATGACGGACTATATGGACCGCGTCGGCACCATGGGCAAATCCATGATGTACCGGACCTGCACCGTTCAGGTGAACCTCGATTTCGGGTCCGAGGCCGACATGGTGCAAAAGCTGCGCGTGGCTTTGGCTCTGCAACCTGTGGCCACCGCGCTGTTCGCCAATTCACCGTTTTTTGATGGCAAACCCAATGGGCATAAATCCTGGCGCAGCCGGGTTTGGCGTGATCTGGACCCGGACCGCACAGGTATGTTGCCATTCGTGTTCGAAGACGGCTTTGGGTTTGAGGCATATGCCGAATATGCCCTCGATGTGCCGATGTATTTTGTGTATCGCAATGGCGAATATATCAATGCGCTGGGCATGTCGTTTCGTGATTTCCTGAAAGGCGAATTGCCCGCGTTACCCGGTGAAATGCCGACGCTTTCGGATTGGGCTGACCATCTGACAACGGCCTTTCCTGAGGCGCGGATCAAGAAGTTCATGGAGATGCGTGGTGCTGATGGTGGTCCGTGGCGCAGGCTCTGTGCGCTGCCCGCGTTCTGGACCGGGCTGATGTATGATCAAAACAGTCTGGATGCCGCGTGGGATCTGGTCAAAGGCTGGGACGCTGAAACCCGTGAGGCGCTGCGCGTGGCCTCCTCAGAGCAGGCATTGCAGGCGCAGGTTGGCACTATCAATATGCATGATCTGGCGCGAGAGGCGCTCAATATTTCCGAGGCTGGCCTCAAGGCGCGTGCGCGTTCTGGTGCCGGTGGGATGGTGCCTGATGAAACCCATTTCCTGAACGCTTTGCGCGAAAGCATCGACAGCGGCAAAGTGCCTGCCGATGAGTTGCTGGAGCGGTACTACGGGGATTGGAATGGCGATCTGAGTCGGATATACGCCGAGTTTTCCTACTGATGTAAGGTGGGGTTAAACTCCACCCTACGCCTGATTTATAAAGAGAAAAAGTTCTCACACCATCCGCAACAGGCGCTTTCAACCCGCAGGGCCAAAATGGCCCTTCGGGAAACGCCTGGCAATGCGCGCGCCTGTTTTTTCCGTGGCCCGTCACAGCGACCAAGGCAGGCGCGTCATTTCAGCATACGGGGGGGTGTTGTGTGTTTCGGCCTTCGATCAGCACATTCAACAGATCAATCACATAGCGGATTGAATTGATCACTCCGGGTGCCCCCTGTCGGCTGATCTTGACCAGCTTCCAGCCCTGTAGTTATCTCAGCGAGGAATGCTCATTTGGTGTGAAATCCGCATTTTGCACGCAACACGCCTATAGATTGCACATAACGTCCGAAAACCCAAAAAGGCCTGACCGATATGAAAATCGCCACTGCTGCTTATCCGCTTGATGCGTTGATCACCTGGGCAGATTACGCTGCCAAAATCGAATCGTGGGTAGGCGAAGCGGCCGGGCAGGGCGCTGAATTATTGTTGTTCCCCGAATATGGCGCGATGGAATTGGCCATGTTGGATGGTCCCGAAGTGGCCGCGGATTTGGAGAGATCGCTCAGAGCGGTATCAAACCACATCAAGGATGCCGATGACCTGCATGCCGATCTGGCGGCCAAATATAATGTCCATATCTGCGCGGCCTCCGCTCCGGTTTATGATGATGCAATCAGCACACGTCCGGTCAATCGTGCACGGCTGTTTTCACCCACGGGTGGGCGTGGCCATCAGGACAAGCAGATCATGACGCGGTATGAGCGCACCCCGATGAATATGGCCCCTTGTCGGCCCCTAAAGCTCTTTGATACCTCCCTCGGGAAAATCGCCATACTTACTTGTTATGACAGTGAATTTCCTTTGCTGGGGCGGTTTGTTTCGCAGGCCGATTTGCTGTTGGTTCCGTCGTGCACCGAGGCACTCTCGGGCTATTGGCGGGTGCGCATCGGGGCCATGGCACGGGCGCTGGAAAATCAATGTGTGTCGGTCATGTCTTCGCTTGTGGGCAAGGCCGAATGGACAGATGTGGCCAGGGCAAACACCGGCATGGGCGGTATATTCGGCCCACCTGATACCGGGTTTCCCGACACAGGGGTGCTGGCTGAGGGGGCACTGAACCAGCCCGGCTGGACCTATGCCGAAGTTGATCTGGCGGCGATTGCGCATGTGCGTGCGGACGGCCGCGTGCTGAACCGAACCCATTGGAATGAACAGCCAGAGGGTGTAACTCAGGTCACTACTCAGACATTGGGCTGATTATTCCCTTGAAAATTGGTAGAAATAGCGCCATTTAAGCGGCGTCCCGCAAATGGCGGGGCGTGTAACATAGGAGAGACCATGGCCAAGGAAGAATTGCTCGAATTTCCCGGTGTCGTGAAGGAACTCCTGCCTAATGCGACGTTTCGGGTCGAGCTGGAAAACGGCCATGAGATCATCGCACATACGGCAGGCAAGATGCGCAAAAACCGCATCCGTGTTCTGGCTGGCGACAAGGTGCAAGTTGAAATGACACCGTATGATCTGACCAAGGGTCGGATCAACTATCGCTTCAAGTAAGAGTGGGGTAACCCACTGGCTGCTATGAAGTTTATCCTCGGATCAGGCAGCCCGCGGCGGCAGGAATTACTGGCGCAAATCGGGGTTGTGGCGGATGATATTCGCCCGCCTGATATTGACGAGACCCCTGCAAAGGCTGAACTGCCGCGCCCGTATTGCGCCCGTATGGCGCGAGAAAAATCCCTGGCCATAAAGGCCGGTGCTGATGATATTGTGCTGGCCGCTGATACCACCGTGGCATTGGGCCGCCGGATCCTTGGCAAACCGGCGGATGCATCAGAAGCTGCGGCGTTCTTGCGGGCTATGTCGGGGCGGCGCCACAAGGTGATTACGGCTGTGGCCGTGCGCCGCGGCGTGCAGCTGTGGGAGCGTGACGTGGTCACCACAGTAAAGATGAAATCATTGTCAGATCAAGAGCTTGCAGCATATATCTCAACCGGAGACTGGCAGGGCAAAGCAGGTGGATATGGTATTCAGGGGCCTGCAGGCGCTCTGATTCCCTGGATTCAGGGCTCTTTCACCGCAGTTGTAGGCCTGCCCCTGGCAGAAACTGCCGGGTTGCTATTGGCCGCAGGGTATCCATTGTACGGAGGTTCGCCATGAAAGGCCGCCAGATTGCTCTCGATCATCTGAAAGGCACACAAGCGGCTGCGCTTTTGGTGGACGGCCGCCTGCAAGATCTGTTTATTGATACCGATCAACCCCGTCCCGGCACGATCTATCGCTCCATCGCCAACCGCCCGATGAAAGGGCAGGGGGGGATGTTTGTCACTACCCCCGACGGCCCGGCATTTCTGCGCCAAATCAAAGGCTTATCCCCTGGTCAACCCATATTGGTGCAGGTCACGGGCTATGCCGAACCGGGCAAAGCCCTACCTGTCACGGCGCGCATTTTGTTCAAAAGTCGCTATGCTATTGTCACGCCTGAGGCGCCGGGGCTGAATATTTCGCGCTCTATCCGGGATGACGAACAACGTGACGCATTGCTGGCGATTGCGCATCAGGAAATGGGCGGCAGCGCCATGGGGTTGATCCTGCGGTCGGCCTGCGCGGCGGCGGAAGTGTCAGAAATCGAAGAAGATATTCGCGCTATGCATGATTTGGCGCAAGCGGTTCTCGCTGATGCGGTGGGCGACGAACCTGAAACCTTAACCGAAGGCGATGGCCCCCATGCTTTGGCGTGGCGAGATTGGTCAGATCCTGCGGATGTGTCCACCCAAGCGGGTTGTTTTGAGCATCTGAACGTGTTGGATCAATTGGAGAATCTGACTTCAAGCCATGTGCCTTTGGGCAGCGCGTCGATGTTTATTGAGCCAACCCGCGCGTTGGTCGCAGTGGACGTGAACACCGGCGGCGATACCTCTCCGGCTGCGGGGCTAAAGGCCAATCTGGCAGCGGCCAGAGATTTGCCGCGGCAACTGCGACTGCGGGGCCTGGGTGGGCAGATCACGTTGGATCTGGCGCCAATGGTGAAAAAGGATCGAAAAACCTTTGAAAGCACCCTGCGCGGGGCCTTGAAAAGCGATACTGTGGATACCGCGCTGGCTGGGTGGACACCGCTGGGGCATTTTGAATTGCAACGCAAACGCGACCGTATCCCATTGAAAGATTTGCTGAAATGAGCTGTCCTATTTGCCGCAAAGAGACCAATAAGGCGTTTCGTCCCTTTTGTTCAAAACGCTGTGCCGATCTGGACCTGGCCAAATGGTTTTCCGGCGATTATGCTGTACCGTCGTGCGATCCCGAAGATGCCGAACAAGCCATTGATGCGATTGAGAAACTGGCAGATGCACCACCCAAACTGCATTAAGTCGTTTTTTGCCAAATCCCTCTGGACACATCGCCCCCCCTCGCCTAGAACGCCTGCACCCGAACGCCCATGCGTTCTCCCGTGCCCGGGTAGCTCAGGGGTAGAGCAGTGGATTGAAAATCCTCGTGTCGGTTGTTCGATTCCGCCCCCGGGCACCACTTTCCAAAAACAAGTAGTTGCTTTGTAAAGAAAATTCGGTTATATGCCATTTTC
>DFBW01000251.1 GCA_002366775.1 Roseovarius sp. UBA3070
AAGCTGGCAATCATACCCTTCAAACAACACCCTGTGTTATGGTGAAACCAACAGCGACCGGCGCGCGCCAATCACATGTGGCGCGATGTGAACGGGCGCAAATTTGCCCCGTCCCGGAACCTGGGAGGTACCGACCCAGTGCAATGGTTGTGTCCCGTGATCGCGCGTAATCACCTTGTCGCCGGGTTTCAGGCTTTCAATCGGGCGCTCGCCTGTTTCGGTCAGGATCATTGTGCCGGGCGTAAAGCAGATGATGTTCTCGATATCGGTGAACGTCACCACCGTGCCGTCGGCCATGGTGAAACTGCCCGACTGCGCGCCGGTGTCGGTGCTGGCGACAAAGGTGATATCATCCAGCGTGACATCGGGGTTCAGTTGCAGCGTGTCATTGTCGCTGCTGCCCTCATTGCCGCCGGTCAGGATGATCGTGCCGCTGCCGACTTCACCGAGATCGCTCAGCACGAAGGTGTCATCCCCCGCGCCGCCCTGGGCGATGTCGCCCTGCGCCACCTCGATCACATCGTCGCCCGCGCCGCCCACAAGGCTGTCGGCCCCGGTGCCACCGGTCAGGGTGTCGTTGCCCGCGTCGCCCTCCAATATGTCGTCGCCCGTGCCGCCCAGCACGCTGTCGTTGCCGGCTCCGCCGGTCAGGCTGTCATTCCCGGTGCCGCCATCGACAAAGTCATCGTCAGCCCCGGCGTCAATCGTATCGTTGCCGACGCCACCGGTCAGGCTGTCGGCCGAGCCGCTGCCTCCGGCATCGGTGATCAGGTCGTCGCCGTCACCGCCGTCGATCGTGTCACCGCTGGCGTCGCTGCCACCCAGGATCGTGTCATCCCCGGCCTCGCCAAAGATCAGGTCCGAGCCGTCGCCGCCGTCGATGCTGTCGGCCCCGTCTTCGGGCAGCACAGCGTCAAAATGGATATCCGTCAGATAGACAGCCTGGGTGCCGTTCAACCCGTTGGAATAGATCAGTTCGATCTGCGCCACTGGCCCTGCGATCTGCACCCCGACCGAGCCAGCGGCATCCACCGCTTCATCAGACCCGCTGCCTGCGGTGATCGTGTTGCCTGATGTGGTTTCATCGCCATACACCGTGAAGCTGACCGCCACAGGGTTGCCGTCGGCATCAAAGGCGTTGACGGTGATTGTGTCGTTATGGTTGCCGGCAAAGGTATCTATATCATTGATATTGAAGCTGACATTTTCCACCTCATCGGCATAGATACTGCCCGGTGCGGCGGCAAAGTCGATTGTGGTGATCGAAGTCGCCCCGTCGCCATCGCCATAGAGCGAGGCGCTCGAATTGGCGTCAAACGGGTTGCCCGCGCCGACATACTGCGCTTCGCTGCTGTCGACGGTGAAGGTGGGGTTATTGTCGCCGATATCGGTGAAGCTGACCGACACCTCCATCTCGCCGGTGATCTGTGTGACTCCGCCCGAGATATCGCTCCCATCGAGGTCAATCGCCTCCCAGCTGAGAAACTCTGCAGTGTCAGTGGCCGGGCCATTGTTGCCACCATAGATTTCATCGTCGCCATCCCCGCCCGAGATCGTGTCGGCCCCGCTGCCACCCAGCACCGTATCAGCCCCGCCACCAGAGGTGATGTCATCATCGCCATCCCCGGCCGAGACCACATCAGCCGTATTGCCAGGGCCAACGCTGTCATCCTCAAAATCGGTGTAGCCAGTGTCGATCACGTCGTCGCCGCTGGTGCCATCCACCGCCGCGTCATCAAGCACATAATTGGTGATGTTAAAGGCCGGATCGCCGGAGGTCAGCACATTGGAGTTTCTGTCGTAGGAGACCACCTCATAGCTGCGTCCGGGGATAAGCGGGCGCTCCGAGAGGGTGTAGAACCCGCTTGCCGCGCCGTTTTCCACATCGAGCTGGACAACGTCGAACTCTTCACCCGTCACCGTGTCGCGGATGGTCCAGGCCCGCTCCGCATCCACATTCGAGCCCACGGAGGTATTGCCGCCAATGGTCACATCGGCGGTGGCCGATTCATTGCCCCTGTTGTCATCATCGAGCGTGAAGCCCTGGATGCCCGCCTCGTTGTCGGTGATCGTCGCCGTGCCTGTGGTGTTGGCCGGGCCCGACCAGTTAAAGGTCGCGCCGGTGCCGGTAGCAAAAATCCCCGCAGGGTCCTGATCATATAGTCCAACCGTATATGTGGCCATATCTCGTTCTGCCTAGTCCTCAAAGGGATCGGCGGTCTTTTTGCCGTCTGATCCTGGTAGGTGAAGCGGTATTGAACGCTCCGTTTCCAATACTGATACAATCGCTCTGCGGCGGGATCAGAGCGGGATTTGGACGAGTTTTTGACGAATTGGGGTGATTTCAGGGCAGGGTCAGGCGTTAAAGCTGGCTGATCAGGTGACTTTGGCGCGTGTCTTATACTCGGGTCTGTCCCACAGGCCCTCATTGATCACCCGTGCGATGATCTCCACGGCGCGGGCGATATCATCGTCATTCAAATACAGCGGCGTGATGCCAAAGCGCATAATGTCAGGTGCGCGGAAATCGCCAATCACACCCTCGGCAATACAGGCCTGCATCGCGCCGTAGCCGTGCTCAAACTCAAAGCTGACATGGCTGCCACGCAGCTCCGGTTCTCGTGGGCTGGCCAGCGTCAGGTCGGGGCAGGCGGCCTCGATCCCTTTGATGAAGGCCTGGCTGAGGCGCGTGGAGGCGGAATACAGCGCCTGCATATCCACATCCTCCCAGATGTCCAAAGCGGCCTCTAATGCGGCCAGCGCCAGTATTGGCGGGGTGCCGACGCGCATCCGCTCAATCCCGGTGCCCGCCCGGTAGCTGGGATCAAAGGCAAAAGGGTCGGCATGTCCAAGCCACCCCGACAGGGCAGGGGAAACCTCGGCGATGTGACGCGGCGCCACATAAATAAAGGCTGGCGCACCGGGGCCGCCGTTGAGATATTTGTAAGTGCAGCCCACTGCAAAATCAGCTTTGGCGCTGGCCAGATGCACGTCAACCGCGCCCGCACTATGGGCCAGATCCCAGATTGTCAGCGCGCCTGCTGCATGGGCCTTGGCGGTTATCGCCCACATGTTGTGCCGTCGTGCGCTGCGGTAATCCACATCCGTCAGCATCACCACAGCCACCTCATCGGTGATCGCGGATTCGACATCCTCAGGGGCCACAACCCGCAGCTCGTGCCCCCGGTCCAAAGACCGGATCAACCCTTCGGCCATGTATACATCGGACGGAAAATTGCCGGTATCGCTCAGGATGACCCGGCGCTCGGGGCGCAGTTCTAATGCCGCCGCCAGCGCCTGATAGACCTTGATGCTCAACGTTTCACCCAGCACCACATGGCCCGGTTCGGCCCCGATCAAACGCCCCAGCCTATCACCGACGGCCACGGGCTGCGCCATCCAGCCGGCCTTGTTCCAACCGGTGATCAGCATCTCACCCCATTCATCACGCGCCACGCGGGTCATCGCGGCTGGCGCGCGCTGGGGCAGGGGGCCCAGTGAATTGCCATTGAGGTAAATCACCCCCTGGGGCATGTGAAACATCTCGCGCGTGTGCTCAAACGGGTCGCTCATCTCAATCAAAGGCCCAACTCCGCGCGCAGTTTTTTGGTCAGCTTGGCGACAACCATGTCATAGGACATTATCAGATGTTCCTTTAATGCATCGTCCGACAGGCCCGGTTTGCCGTAGACCTGCAACCACTTCATCCCGCGTGAGGCCAGATAAGGTGCGGGGCGAATGCCCGGCTGATCGTGCAACACCTCATAGGCGATCTCGGAGGCCTTGAAGGTAAATGCATCCTTGCCGTCGTTCCAGCCACACACGCCAAACACCTTGCCGCCCACCTTCCACACATCCGCATTGCCCCATTGCACCACATGGGTGGTGGCGCGCAGGCCTTTGCAAAAACTGTTGTACTCTTCGCGGTTCATTCAGGCGCTCTCCGGTCTGCGGTTCGGTCATGCCAGTGATACACAGCAGCACCGCTTTTGCCAGTCGGTTGAGCGATGCATGGCGATGCTCCCCGGTCCCTGCAAGTAGAGGCTGGTTTGAGGCCATGCTGCCGGATGCGGCGACCTGCACGACTGTCCGGCACCACGAGGGAGCCAGAAACCTTCAACAATCCGTTAGGTTTTGAACGGGGTTTATGGCAGCACCAAACGATGTGGTTTACGCGGGTTCCATAAAGGAGCGTTTGTTGAACGTCCATGGATGATCTATGCAAGGGAGGCCAATCACCTGAAATACCGCAACCTTCATGCTAGTGCTCCAACATATGAAATGTAGACTACAATGAAAAATGAGAGCTATACTGAGAGCTATACGTTGGATCCGGGATGGGCCCCAAATCCTGTCTTCGAAACCGCAAAAGCTTATCTTGATGCGGCAGAGAACGCATATTCAAGAGAAGTCGCAAAGACGGGTTTCTTTGCCTTTAAAAATTGGTTCGTGGTTCATCACCTTAGTGTAATTGCGACCGAACTTTTCGTTAAATCATTTAGGGTAACGGTCTATCACCCACCCGTCACCAGCGAAGATGGGCCAGATGATGTGGAAATTAAACACGCCTATTCCTCCCACAACACACAATTGGATAAGCTTGATTTACAAGATAAAAACGGACTGGAAGAATACCTCTCTGATACTCTATTCACGCTATTAAAATCGGCGTCGAGTGATGAAATTTCGCGAGGACGCTACCCATATGAAGATCATAATGGCTCCACTCGATTTCCAGCAGGTGATGAGGCCGGGCAGAAGCTAGTGGACGACTGGTTGATGCTTGCCCGCGCACTTTCAAAGTATACGGGGCCCCACTAAAACCACCGTTTGTTGAACGGTTAGCCGAACAGGATATTGGTGGACGTTCTGCGAAGGTCTGAACAACCCCGCAAAGCCGCCGCGCGCTCACCCACGCCGCGTCAAATCTGCCCGCCCGCAATCTCGATCGCCTGCCCGTTCACACTCTCCGAGCTGGGCGCACAGAGCCACAGCGCTGCGGCCGCCACCTCATCGGGGGAAATCAGGCGTTTATGCTTGTTGGCATCCACCATCACGGCGCGGGCCTGATCCGGTGTCATCTTGGCGCGCTGGGCAATCGAGGTCACATTGCGGCTGACGATCTCAGTGTCGACATAGCCGGGGCAAATGGCGTTGAACGTCAGCTCAGACCCCAGATAATCCTCGCTCAACGCGCGGATCAGCCCGATCATCCCGTGTTTGGAGGCAGTATAGGCCGCCGCCCCCTTCAACCCCTTGAGACCTGCGATGGAGGAGATCGCAATCACCCGCCCCCAACCGGCCTGCATCATGCCCGGCAGGCACTCCCGAATGGTCAGGAATGCGCCATCCAGATTGGTGGCCATGGTGCGGCGCCAGAGCTCCATGTCGGTTTTGGGGATCGAGCGCCCCTCGGCAATCCCTGCATTGGGGATGCAGATATGCACCGGCCCACGCTCGGTAATGGCCTGCGCGATGCCGGATGTTACACTTTGCTCGTCGCTCACATCCATTTGCACGGGATGCAGGTGATCCGATGCAACGCTCGCCAATACCTCCTGCCGCCGCCCGGTGATGGTCACCTCTGCGCCCGACGCGGCCAAAGCCTGCGCAATCGCCAGCCCAATGCCAGTGCCGCCGCCAGTCACCAATGCGTGTTTTCCTGTCAGGGTCATGGTCTTCCTCCCAATCGCCATGCTACGTCATTGGCATCTGTGCACAAGAGCGTTGCGCCTGATCCGCCCGAACCAAGGAAGCAGTCCGATGCTAAAAAAAATTGATATACCACCCGTCTGGTTGGCGGGCTTCGTGGCTCTGGCCTGGATGCAGGCCCGCTGGCGGGATGCCGGGCTTAGCCTGGGCGGCACATGGGCGGATTTTGCAGGCGGTATCCTGCTGGGGGGTGGCCTTATTCTGATCTTGTTGGCGGCCTCCGAGTTTCGCCGTCACAAGACCACGATCATACCACATAACACCCCATCCCGGCTGATCCAGTCGGGCGTTTTTTCGCGCAGCCGCAATCCGATCTACCTGGCTGATGTGCTGATCCTCGCCGGGCTGATCTTTCGCTGGGATGCTGTTTTATCGTTACCGCTCATTCCGGTATTCCTTTGGATACTGGAAAAACGCTTTATCCTGCCCGAGGAAACCCTTATGAGACAGGCGTTCAAGGCCGAATATGCACGATATGAACGCAAGGTCCGACGCTGGATCTAACCAAATGCCGCAACGTGATTGCGACCATTTTTCGCAATCACAAGACGTTGTGTTGCACATAGTTCAACGTGCAAAGTACGACCAAACATGACAGGTGCGGCTTCAAAACTGTGCCGCTGCCACGCGACGACCAAAGACCAAGGGGACAGACATGAAGATCGGAACACCTAAAGAAATCATTGAGGGCGAAGCGCGTGTGGCGATGACGCCCGACAGCGCTCTACAGCTGCAAAAGCTGGGCCATGAGTGCGTGATTGAGACAGGTGCAGGGGCATTGGCCGGGTTTTCGGATGCCGATTATAAGGCCGCTGGCGTAAGTGTGGTCAAAACCGCCGCCGCCCTGTGGAAAGCCGCCGATGTTGTTGCCAAAGTACGCCCACCCGAGGATGTCGAAGTCAAACGCCTGCGCGATGGTCAGACGCTGATCTCGTTCTTCAATCCCGGTGGTAACGAAAAACACATGGCGGCCGCTGCCAAGAAAGGCGCGACGGTTGTCGCCATGGAAATGGTGCCGCGTATTTCGCGCGCTCAGAAAATGGATGCCCTCAGCTCCATGGCCAATATCGCCGGGTATCGCGCTGTCATTGAGGCGGGCAATAACTTTGGTCGTTTCTTTACCGGGCAGGTCACTGCCGCTGGTAAAGTCCCCCCCGCTAAGGTGCTTGTTGTTGGCGCCGGTGTGGCGGGCCTTGCCGCCATCGGCACCTCCACCTCGCTTGGTGCCATCACCTATGCCTTTGACGTGCGCCCCGAAGTGGCCGAGCAAGTCGAAAGCATGGGCGCTGAATTTGTCTTCCTCGACTTTGAAGAAGAGCAGAGCGACGGTGCGGCCACCGGTGGCTATGCCGCTGTCTCCAGCCCGGAATTCCGTGAGGCGCAACTGGCCAAGTTCCGCGAATTGGCCCCTGAGATCGACATCGTGATCACCACGGCGCTGATCCCCAACCGTGAAGCGCCCGAATTGTGGACCGAAGACATGGTGAAGGCCATGAAACCCGGCTCGGTGATTGTGGATCTTGCGGCGGAAAAGGGCGGCAATTGCAAACTGACCGTCATGGATGAGAAGATTGTCACCGATAATGGCGTGACCATCATCGGCTATACTGATTTCCCATCTCGGATGGCGGCGCAAAGCTCGACGCTTTATGCCACCAACATCCGCCATATGATGACAGATCTGACGCCGGAAAAAGACGGCAAGATCAATCACGACATGGAAGATGACGTGATCCGTGGTGCGACTGTCGCCTACGCAGGTGAGGTGACGTTCCCGCCACCGCCCCCCAAGATACAAGCCATCGCAACCCAGCCCAAAAAAGAGCTGGTGCCCGAGCCAACCCCGGAAGAAAAGCGCGCCGCCGAGGCCGCCGCCTTCAAGGCGCAAACCCGCAATCAGGTCACATTGCTGGCCGTGGGCGGGGCCTTGCTTTTGGCTGTGGGCCTTGTTGCGCCTGCCAGCTTCATGCAGCATTTCATCGTCTTCGTGCTGGCCGTGTTTATCGGCTTCCAGGTGATCTGGAATGTGTCGCACTCGTTGCACACCCCACTGATGGCGGTCACAAACGCCATTTCGTCGATCATCATTCTGGGGGCCTTGATGCAGATCGGATCAGGGTCATATCTGGTGATTGTGCTGGCCGCTTTGTCGGTCTTTATGGCCGGGATCAACATCTTTGGTGGCTTCCTCGTGACACGGCGCATGCTTGCCATGTTCCAGAAATCTTAAGGGGGGCTGAGCAATGGAATTCGGTTTCACAACAGCAGCTTATGTAGTTGCAGCAATTCTCTTCATCCTCAGCCTTGGGGGTCTGTCCGGCCAGGAAAGCGCCAAACGCGCGGTCTGGTATGGCATGGCCGGTATGGCGCTGGCCGTGGTGGCCACTCTGATCGGGCCGGGTGCGGGTCTGTGGCTTTTGTCACTGATCCTGAT
>DFBW01000010.1:0-600 GCA_002366775.1 Roseovarius sp. UBA3070
GTCGGGCCGGGTCTTTAACATCGCGCAAGGCGAGATGGTCATGATCGGTACGTTCCTGATGGTCGCTCTGATCAATTCAGGCGTACCGCCCTGGGGCGCAATGGTCTTGGCGGCGTTCGGCATGGCAACGATCGGTCTGTTGGTGGAACGGATCGTTCTGCGCAAGCTGGTTGGTCAGTCCGAAATGGCCCTGTTTATGGCAACCCTTGGGATCCTGCTGGTCCTGAATGGGCTGGGGCACATTCTGTTCGGTCCAGAACCTCAGTTGTTTCCCGAACTGTTTGGCCGTGGCCGCTGGCGTGTTGCCGGCGTCAATATGAAGATATCCGTCCTTTACGGTGCTGTCGTGATCGTCCTGCTGATCCTCGCGCTGGCCTGGTTCTTCAAGCATACCCGGATCGGGCTGCTGATGACGGCAGTCGCCGAGAGCCATCAGACCGCGCGCTCGTTGGGGGTCAACGTGCGTGCGTCGATTGCGGTGTCCTGGGCTGTATCCGGTGTCATTTCAACCATTGCGGCTGCGGCCTTTATGGGCGGACGCATGGTCAGCCCGGATATCGCGTCCATCGCCTTTGTCGCCATGCCGGTCGTGCTGTTGGC
>DFBW01000010.1:716-6750 GCA_002366775.1 Roseovarius sp. UBA3070
GGGCTGTTCGGCTGGAAAACAATAGAAAGGATTTAACGATGTTTCGTGCCTGTGGAGAATACTCCGAGACATATAAGACAGACATGAACCTGATCCGAACGCGATGGCAGTGGATTGCGCTTGCCCTGTTTATTGTTGGGCTATTGTTTTACCCGCAACTGGTCAGTTCCGCATGGACACGTTTTGCAACCATCACCGGGATAACCATTATTTCAGTGATCGGATTGCAGATCCTTGTCGGCATTTCCGGTCAGGTGAGCGTGGGGCAATCTGCGTTCATGGGGATTGGAGGCTATTTCGCGGCGATTTCCGCGACCAAATTCGGTTTGCCATTTCCGTTTCCGATCTTGGTCGGGGCCAGTGCCGCAGCGATGGTCGGTGTCGTCTTTGGCCTTCCGGCCGCAAGGATCAAAGGGTTCTATCTGGCCCTGACAACCCTGGCAGCGCAGTTTATATTTGAGTTCTCTGTGGTGCGTCTTCCGGCTGATTGGTTTGGAGCGTCCGCAGGGTTGGCGGTGGCCAGTCCGGTTGTTTTTGGCTTTCAGGTCAACACCTCCATTGATTATTACTATCTGACGCTTCCCTTCACTGTCGCCGCCTGTTTTTCCGGGGTTTTCATCCTGAGAAGCCGGGTTGGACGCGCCTTTGTTGCGGTCAGAGACAATGATCTTGCTGCCAAGGTGACCGGGATCAACGTGACCTACTATAAGGTGCTTGCCTTCGCCTGTGCCTCGTTTTTTGCCGGCACTGCGGGTGCGCTGCTGGCCTATGAAAACCGGTTGGTTCATTTCGAGCAATTCACCTTGTTTAATTCAATCTGGTTTCTTGGGATGCTTATTGTTGGCGGCATGGGCTCGATCCTTGGGGCGGTGTTGGGGGTGATCGCGCTGCGATTACTTCAGGAGTTTCTGGTTATCGGCGGGCCTCATATCATGAACCTCTTCCCCGGCGCGCGTTACGACATCGCTTTTCCGATGGTCAATGTTGTGCTGGGCTCCACGATCATTTTGTTCCTGATCTATCAGCCACGCGGATTGGCGCATCTCTATAGGCGAAGCGAGAGGTTTTTTCACATCTGGCCGTTTCCGCATTGAGTGGCGCGATGCTCCAAGAGATCGAAGAATAATGTTTGCCCCGCAGCACAACAAGAGGAGACCAGGCCATGAGATCGGCTAAACGCACAAAATCGCTCGACATTGTGCCTCTGGATGAGGGCCGCGCCCGTTTTGAGCTGACCCTGGAGGACAGGAGTTATGACGACACGGGCGGGGAGTTGATCCACTCGCTTGAAATTAAAGGTCTTGTATCGCTGCCGGAGCTTGAGATTCTCGAAATAGAACCGAAGGCGTTTCACCAGCCATACGCCGAATGTGGCGCGAGCCTGGAACCGGTTCGAAAAATGGTCGGCGCGCGGATCGGCGCGGGATTCAGAGCCAGGGTATTTGAAACTATGGGACGCACCCTGGGGTGTACGCATTTCATGACCCTGCTGCTGGATCTTACATCTGCCCACACATTGTCGACGTTTTTGCGCATGCGCGCCCGTGTCCCAATGCCGCAGCGCGAAACGCCCATTGGCAACTGGTTGCGCATTGGTCTGGAAATCGAGCCGCGGCTGGAAAATGCCTGCACCGCACTGAGCACGGAATCGCCCATCATCCGGGATGCCCGCGACAATGTAACTGAACCCTCTGAGTGATCCGGTCACCGCGCCGAATTTTAACACAATGAAGAAGGCCAATACGATGCAAACACTGGAAAAACCCGACCTGGACAATCTTCTCTCGGACGAGGCGATCAACAATCCGTTCGAATTTTATACCAAACTCAGAAATGAGAATCCTGTTTACTGGAACGAACGCTGGAACGGCTGGATCGTGACCGGGTACGAGCCGGTTATCGCCGGATACAGGGATGCCGAACGCCTGTCTTCGGACCGCTTTTCCGGTCCCTTCGGCAAAGAGATTTTGGCGTCGAAATCTGATTACGAACAGTTGATCCATTTTCTGTCGCGTTTCTTTGTCTGGAAGGATGCCCCCTTTCACCGGCAGATGCGCCTGCTTGTAAACCAGGCCTTTACCCCGAGGAGTGTAGAGGCGCTCCGCCCGCGTGTCCGGGAATTGGTGCGAGATCTTGCCGGGTCGCTTCGCGGTCGGGACAGTGTGGATTTCATGAGCGAATTCGCCTTTACCCTTCCTGTTATTGTGATCGCTGAGTTTCTGGGTATTCCACCCGAAGCCAGGTTTGATGTGCGGGACTGGTCCAATGATCTTGCCGGTGTGGTTTTCACCGCTGGGAATGCAGAAGACAGGCTTAAAATTGGTGAACAAGCGATGGTTAAGCTGGTCGATTTCTTCCGGCCAATCGTGCGTGACCGAATGAAAAACCCTAAGGACGATTTGCTCACGCGGCTTTGCCAAATTGAGGATAATGGTCTGAAGCTGAACGAAGAAGAGGTAATTGCCAACGCGGTCCTGATGGTGTTTGCCGGCCACGAGACGACAATGAACCTGCTGGCCAGCGGCATGGTGGCGTTTGACAGATTTCCCGACCAATGGGACCGTTTGCGCGCAGATCCTTCGATGGTGAAATCGGCCACAGAGGAAATCCTTCGCTTTGACGGCCCGATCAAGGGGTTGGGGCGGTGGGCCAAGGAACCTTTCGAATTTTTCGGATGCGATATCGCGCAGGGCGATCGTATGTTATTGATGCAACACGCGGCCAACCGTGACCCGGCGGCGTTTGAGAATGCCGACACATTCGATATCGGCCGTTTCCCGAACCGCCATGCTGCGTTTGGCCAGGGTATTCATACCTGCCTTGGCGCACCTCTTGCACGGCTCGAGCTCCACGAGGCTCTGGAGTATTTCGCCACTCATTTCGATCGGGTTGAAGTTTTAAACAACGAACTGAAGTATGCGAAGACCATTGTTGCTCGAACGATCACAGGGCTGAATTTGAGGTTTGTGTAGATATGAGCGCCAAGCCGAAAACCATAGCCTGGATCGACCACAATCTTTGTGCAGGCGTGAGTATGTGTACCGCTTATGCGCCTGATGCAATCCGTTTGAATGCACACGGTCAGGCCGAATTCAATGCCTCCGGCGATTGGACCGACGACCAGTTGCTGGAGGCGGCGGATGCTTGCCCGATGTCGGCCCTCTCGATACGTCCCGCACCCGCAGATACCTGAAGCGATCCAAGCCAAATTTGAAATGCGCAAGAAAAATCCGATCAACCATTGCATCACAGTCAACACCTACGTTGACGGCCTTGGGGAAGTGACCTACCTTGCGATTAACGCAGCCAATGCAACCGATCATGTCGACAGGAGTATTTAAGTGTGAACCACCTCGATATTATGAAAGATAAAACTCCAGGCGTTGCATTTGACGATTGGCTGGAAGAGTTTGCCAACGCCATGACAGCGCAGGATTTCAACCAGATCAAAGGCTTGTTTTCTGACAAAAGCTACCTGCGCGACCTTCTTGCCCTGACCTGGGAGTTCCGGCATTTTGAAGGCAACGACGAAATCCAAAAAGCTTTGCAGTCAACGCTGCCGAAGCTGGAGTTGCGAAATTTTCGGGTCTCCGGGCGGCGCTCAAAACCTGAGTATATCCGTCGGTCTGGCAAAAATTTGCTTGAGGGGTATTTCGAATTCGACACCAATGTTGGTGTCTGCGATGGGTTTGTGCGCCTTGAGGTTGAGACCCCAGGCGAGAGCCCCAAAATCTGGCATTTGGTCACAGTCCTAAAACACGTTCATGGCCACCCTGAAAAAACCGGCGATGAACGGCCCATGGGCGACAATTATTCACAGATCGTCTCCAGCTCCAGCTGGTATGAAGACCGGACCGCACAGCAATCATATGCGGACCGCGATCCCGAGGTTCTGATCATTGGGGGGGGACAAAGTGGGCTGATGCTTGCCGCCCGGCTCAAGCAGATGGGCGTCGATGCTCTGGTCGTGGAGCGGACCGAACGGATCGGCGACGAATGGCGAAACCGCTACAACAACCTGACCCTGCACAACGAGATATGGGCCAATCATTTTCCCTACATGCCATTTCCCGATACATGGCCGGTTTGGTTGCCAAAGGACATGCTGGCGATGTGGCTTGAATCCTATGCAAACTTCATGGAGCTGAATGTCTGGACCGGAACGACGTTGACCGACTCGGAGTACGACGCGGCATCGGGCCAATGGACTGCGAAGCTGAGCCGTCCGGGCGAAGAAACCAGAACCCTGCACCCAAAGCACATTGTTGCCGCGGTCGGCATATCTGGCGGAATTGGCAAGAGACCGGACCTGCCGGGACTGGATGACTTTGACGGCACGGTTCTGCATTCATCCGAATTTGGAACAGGACGCGATTGGGCCGGCAAGAATGCACTGGTCATCGGGACAGGTAACAGTGGCCACGATGTGGCGCAGGATCTTTACGTCAGCGGTGCTGAAAATGTGTCGATCATGCAGCGTGGTGCAACCTGTGTCGTCAGTTTGGAGCCAAGTGCTGCAATCAGCTATGCTGTGTTCGGCGAGGGCAGGCCCGTCGAGGATGTCGATATTATGGTCGCCGGCATCCCTTATCCGATGCTGATTGATACCTACAAATTTGTCACCAAACGGACAAACGAACACGACCGCGAAATGCTGGAACAGCTGAAGGCCGTCGGGTTCAAAACCACGAGCGGCGAAGACGAAACTGGCTTTCAGCTTCTGTATCTGCGCGGCGCTGGCGGGTATTACATTGATGTCGGCTGCTGCAAGCTGATCATTGATCGCAAGATCGGGTTGCTACAGGCCGACGGCATGGACCGGTTTGTTGCCGAGGGTATCCGGATGAAGGACGGCACAGTGACGCCGCTTGATCTGGTTGTCACCGCAACTGGGTTTGACGGGATGCATGAATCCATACGCAGGATCATGGGTGATGACGTCGCCGAAAAAGTCGGCCCAATCTGGGGCTTTGACGAAAACAAGAACATGCGCAACATGTGGCAGCGGACCAATCAGGAAGGTTTCTGGATCATGGGTGGCGCGATTATCGAGGCGCGGTTCTACTCACGGATGCTCGCACTTCAGATAAAGGCGTCTCTGCTCGGCATTTTGCCGGACGCCTAAATCCTGCCTCTGGCCGCTATTGCGACACTCGACGAATGAAAATGGGGGCGGATACCACCGGGCAATCGCGGCGGGTCGTTCAATACAGAACTTGTCATGGGGATGGAGAACATGAAATCACAGCACCAGGAGAGTGGCGCGACAACGCAAACGGACCTGACCGGCAAGGTTGCGTTAGTCACCGGCGCGTCTCAGGGCATCGGGCTGGCGATCGCACGAGGGCTGGCTCAGGCAGGGGCCAGTATCGTGTTGGCCGACAAAAGCCAGGCGGTCGAGGAGCAATGTGCAGCGCTGAAAGACGCAGGCTACCGCGCACAGGCTGTGCAGGCGGATGTAACTGATCCATCCGATGTAGAACGCATGTTTGCGGATGTGACAGACGCCTTTGACGGTCTCGATATTCTGGTCAACAATGCTGCAATTCTGCTGAGTAGTCCGGCTCGGGATTACAGCCGGGTTGAGTGGCAGCGCGTCATCGAGACCAATCTCTCTGCTTGTTACTTCGTCGCTATGGAAGCGGTAAAACTATTTGATACTTCGGGTGGCGGGACGATCATAAACATGAGTTCGATCGTCGGGCGTAACGCCCGCCGCAACCTCGTGCCTTATATCACAGCCAAAGCCGGAATCGATGGGCTGACACGCGGCCTGACCTGCGATTTGGCGCGAAGCGGGGTTCGTGTGAATGCCATCGCCCCCGGCTTTATCGAAAGTGATATGAGCCGGGTCGACAAACCCGGATTTCGCGAGTCGATCGCCAAGGCAGTTCCGGCGGGACGGTGGGGGCAACCGCAGGACATCGCAAATGTTGCTGTGTTCCTCGCCGGTCCGGCCGCGTCCTACATCCACGGTCAGACGATCTATGTGGATGGCGGGTTCTCGGCGGTAAGCCCATAATCACAGGCATTA
>DFBW01000010.1:6786-21992 GCA_002366775.1 Roseovarius sp. UBA3070
GGGCCGACAATGTTACCTCTCAGCAAGGGTGGAGGACATCGAGTGAATAAGACCAAAAATCAGGCGCATATCTACGGAGCGGCCGTAGAAATGTCATGGATGGACGCAAGCCAAAGCCTGACGGATTTGATCTTTTCCGGCGTTACCGCCGCGTTGAAAGACGCTGACATGACACTGGAGGCTGCGGATTCAATTGTGTTGGGGGCAAGTGATCTGATTGATGGGCGGTCTTTGTCCAGCATGGTGACAGCCCCGGCGGCCGGGGCATATATGAAGGACGAGATCCGACTGTCCGAAGACGGGCTGGCAGCAGCTTCGTTTGGGGCCGCACGAATCGAAGCGGGGGAATCTCAGGTGACGGTGGTTGCCGCATGGGGACGTGCCAGTGAGGGCGATCCTCTGGCAGTGTCCCGCGCCGGGAGCGATCCCTTTTTGCATCAACCCCTCTGCATCAGCGAAATGGACGTGTCCGCATTCCGGCTGTCACGTTGGCTAGGCCGATATCCTGACAATGACGCATCACGGCGTGCGGCATCTGCCGAACGACAGCGCCGGGCCGCGGGCAATCCACATGCACTTCATTCAGTAACGGCCCCGCGGGACGTGCCCTATCCATTGCGCGAGGACGAAAGTTGCCGTTGGGGCGATGTGGTGGCCGCGATGGTTATCGGTAAGGCGCCGGGGAAGGTCCTGATTTCGGGTGTGGGTCACGGCACCGACCACGCCGACCTGGGCGAACGTGATCTTCTGGAAATGCCGGCATTGCGCGACGCGGCTCGTCTGTCGCTTGACGCAGCTGGCATAAATTTATCGGACGTCGGGCTTTTTGAGATTGATGGAATGACACTGTCTGACGAGGCTCTGTCGGCAGAAGCGGTCGGCCTGTGCCCGGCCGGAGACGGCTTTCGGGCGTTGGCTGAACGCCAGGACATAAACCCATCCGGTGGATCAGAGGCGGGTTGGTGCTATCCTGCGATGGGGCTGGTCCGGCTGATCGAAGCTTATCAGATGTTGCGCGCACCCCAGGGGCCGGATGGCCCGCGTCGCGCTATGGCAACGGGTCTGGGCGGCGGGGGCGCGCAGACTGCAACAGCAATTGTGCTGGAGAAGACATGACCGATCGTATCGCCATCGCAGGTGTGGGGCAGACGGTTTATCGCCGCCGCCACAGTGACAAGAACTCAGCTGAACTGGTCCGCGAAGCTGCGACTGCGGCGCTGGAGGATGCGAATATTGGATTGGACGGGATCGATTTGATCGTCGGGGGCGTTGCGCCCGATGCCCTGGCCGGCATCCACAATATTGACCTGTTGTCGATTTCCCGTCCTGGAATTCCCTATTTCCGGATCAATACCGGCGGTGCCACCGGCTCATCGGCCCTGTTGGCAGGAATGACCTGGATTGCTTCGGGGCGGGCCAAAGCAGTGTTGGTCGTCGCAGCCGAACGTATGGGGCATGCGACCACAGCGCAGAGTATCTTCAACTCGATCTTCGATCCCATCTATGAAAAAGATATTTCCATGAGCACCATCAGCATGGTTGCGCTTCGGGCGACGATGCTGATGCAGAAATACGGGTTCACTTCGGACCATTGGGCGGGTCTGGCCGCGCGCAATTCTGCGGTTGCAATGCTGAACGACACGGTCGATAACCCCCGCTTTTTCACCAAAGATCAGGTCAGATCCTCTGCGGTTCTGGCATGGCCCATTCATTTACTTGAGGCCTGCCCGACCAGCGAGGGCGCTTGTGCCGTTGTCCTGATGAGCGACCCGAATGTCGGGGACCGCAAAGCCGCGTGGATTCACGGCACGGGTGCGCTTAGTGACACATATGCGATGGGCGATCGGTTCCACCGTCCCGAAGGGTCATTGGTCAATCTGGTGACACTCGAGAGATCTGCGGCAAAAGCGTATAGCGAAGCCGGAGTAACCGACCCGCTGAACGATTTGGACATGGTCGAAATCCAGGCACCGTTTGCCAGTTCCGAAGTTATGGCGTACCTGGGCTTGGGCCTGTGCGACGGGAATGATGCCGTCGCCTTTACCGAACGCGCCATCGACGGCACCGCCGGTATCGCCATTCAGCCCTCGGGCGGCCCACAGGCCTGCAACCCGGTCAGCGCAACAGCCCTGATCAGGATTACCGAGGCCGCCCTGCAAATTCAGGGTAAGGCCGGGCGTCGCCAACTCGACGGTATTCGTCGCACCATATCCACAGGGCAGGGCGGAGCCACTCAATTTTCAACAGCGGTTATTCTGGGCAATGAGAGACCGTGAAAGGACAAACGGACATGGACGGGACTGAACCGCTTACCATTCCAGGCAACTGGAACTTTAGTTACCGATATTTCGCGGGCGATACTGCGACCCGCTTTTTCAGCGAATTGCGGGACAATTCCCGCATTATGGGAACCCGAAACCCGGTGTCTGGCAATGTTATGGTCCCGGCACGGACATTTTCCGATGCGGACTATGTCGAGACCACCGAATGGGTCGAAGTCAGCAATGAGGGAAAGCTTGAGGCGTTCTCGATTGTTGGGACCAAATTTCCGGGCCTGCCTGATCCGCCTTTCGTTCTGGGCTATGTCACACTGGACGGCGCTGACACTGCGATTTTGAACCATGTCACTGGTGTTGATCTGTCCGATATCGAGGTCGCGGCACAGGAGCTGCTAAAGCAGCCGCGCGTCAAGGCCGTCTTCAAAGATCAGCGTGAAGGCCGGATCACCGATTTCTGCTTTGAAGTTTTGCACGACGGGGCAGAGAAATGACGGTTGCCCGGTCAAACTGGGGTGATGCGGACGAGATAGGTGCCCGCAATCTTGTTGATGGCGCTGCGACACTGCGCGGCGTGGCCGCTGTGCAAAGCGGGCAAGTCATCCCACTGGCTCTGTTGATTGAGCCGGGAAAACCGGCACCTGCGGCGGACATTCGCCCCCCCATCCAGCATTTCATGACCCGCGACGGGGGGGATTATGCCGCCGGGCTGCCTGAGCGTTTTGGCTTTGGCTTTACCGATGATGTCATTATCCTGCCAACTCACGGGACCACCCATATCGACGCCCTCAGCCACGTTCTGTGCAGCGGTAAGATCTATAACGGCTATTCCTCGGACACAATCACCAGCAAAGGCGCACACCGTTGCGGGATCGAAAAGCTGGACCCGATTGTGACGCGTGGTCTGTTTGTCGATCTGGTACCGCCAGAGGGCACACAACTGCCCCACGCCATCACCAGCGAAATGTTGCAAGCGGCGGTCCAGTCAACCGGCGTTGTTCCGGAACCGGGTGATGCCCTGCTGGTTCGGACCGGCTGGCTGCAACAATGGCGAGAGGGGAATGCCACCCCTTATTCGACCACCGGACTGCATCATGATTGTGCTGACTGGATTATCGAACAAGGATTTGTCATGGTTGCCGCCGATAATGTGGCGGTCGAGGTTCTGCCGTCCCATGATCCCGACTGTGCGGTTCCGCTGCATATCCGCCTGATCCAGGAGAACGGAATATACCTGGCCGAGTTATTCGATCTTGAGAAACTGGCCATGGCAGGGCAGGCTAGTTTTCAATTCATGATCGCACCATTGCGGATCAAGGGCGGCGTGGGCAGCCCGATCACACCGGTGGCGATCCTGTAATCACGCACAACGAACGGACAGGCTATGAGTAAACCGGAAAATGCGGTTCTGGACGCGACCGAGCGTCTATTTCTAGAACGATGCGGAGACGAAGTTTTGGCCTCGGCTAATGCGGGGTCCTGGAGTGGTGAGTTCTGGGATGAACTGGCCGCCTTTGGACTGCCAATGGCGTTGGTATCCGAAGATCAGGGCGGGCTTGGGCTGTCGATGGGCGATGCATATGGTATAGCGCAACTTTGCGGGCAATTTGCGGTGCCTCTGCCTGTGGTCGAAACAATGCTCGCAAACTGGCTTTTAACTTTGGCAGGGCTACCGGCTCGTGATGGCCCGCAATGTTTGCTGTTTGAAGGTCTGTCTGTGATAAACCCAACCGGAGGGCGGCGCCTCGTCGGGACTTGCCCGACAGTTCCCTGGGGCCGAAACTGCGCGCCAGTGGCTTGGGTGCAGGACGCGGAGCTGTCTTATGTTGTCGCGCTGGACAAATCGCAGGGCGAGGTGGCTGAAGGGATCAACATCGCCAATGAGCCGCGTGATGCTCTGACGATTGACGCCGACATGACGGGCCAAAATGTTGCTGTCTGCGCGGTTGATCCGGCTCTGACAGAGCGCTGCGCTGCGCTGCGTTGTGTGCAGATGGCCGGCGCAATGGCAACCATCGGGGAGATGTCGATTGCCTTTGCAATGGAGCGTGAACAATTCGGTCGCCCACTGGCCAAGTTTCAGGCAATCCAGCAATCTTTGGCCGTCTTGGCAGAGCAGGTAGCCCTCGCTTCGGTTGCGGCACAAATGGCGAGCGGTGCTGTTTCGGCATCAAGCGTTCAGACACTGGCCATTGCCTCGGCCAAAGCCCGGGTCGGCGAAGCCGCAGGGGACGTCGCGGCGACCGCCCATCAGGTTCACGGTGCCATTGGGTTTTCTGAGGAATACCGCCTGCATTATTTTACCCGGCGTCTGTGGTCCTGGCGCGATGAATTCGGCAATGAAACCTCCTGGTTCGAACAGATCGGTCGTGCCATTGCCAAGGCGGGGCCGGATAGGCTCTGGTCGGAACTGACGGAAATATAGAGGACCGTTATGAACAACTTTGAATTCACCCGGCCTTCCAGCCCGCAAACCGCCGAAGATCTTCGTGTCGAAGTCCGTGCGTTTTTGAGCGAGGCCCTTAAAGATCGCACTCTGGCACAGCAGGCGCAGACGTGGAACGGCTATGACGCCGCGTTCAGCCGCTCTCTGGGGGCGCGCGGCTGGCTGGGCATGACTTGGCCGAAAAAATATGGCGGACAGGAGCGCAGCGCGCTGGATCGCTATGTCCTCATCGAGGAGTTGCTGGCCGCAGGCGCGCCGGTGTCGGCCCATTGGTTTGCCGAGCGTCAGACCGGCCCAAGCATCTTGCGCTTTGGCACCCAAGAACAGCGCGAGGCCTTCCTGCCAAGGATCGCGCGGGGCGAATGCTATTTCTGTATCGGGATGAGCGAGCCTGACAGTGGCTCGGATCTGGCCTCTGTCCGCACATATGCAAAACGTACTGACGGCGGCTATGTGGTGAATGGTACCAAACTTTGGACGACCAACGCCCATCGCAGCGATTACATGTGCCTTTACGCCAAGACCGACACCAAAAGCGAAGACCGCCGAGGCGGTGCAAGTCAGTTCTTGGTTGATATGAAGACGCCTGGGATCAAAATCAGCCCGATCCCGTTTCTAACCGGAGAGCATCATTTCAACGAGGTCGCCTTTGTCGACGTATTTTTACCTGATAACGCATTGCTTGGCACCGAAGGGCAGGGGTGGTCTCAGGTCACCAGCGAATTGTCCTTCGAGCGAAGCGGCCCGGACCGCTTCTTGTCCTCTTTTGCAGCACTGATTGGGATGGTCCAGCGGGCAGGGCCTTCGCCGACACCGGCGCAGGCGGCAGCCATCGGGCGGCTGGTGGCACATCTCGCTGTGCTGCGCCAGATGTCGCGGTCAGTTGCAGCCATGCTAGAAGCCGATCTCGACCCTTCGCTCCAGGCGGCCATGGTCAAGGATCTGGGCGCGGTGCTGGAGCAGGAAATTCCCGATATCGCGCGCCGTGTGTTCCCCAGTCGTCCGGGCATTGGGGCCAGTGACGACCTGGATGCGACACTGGCCTATTTGATCCAGCACGCCCCGTCATTTTCGCTACGCGGCGGAACGCGGGAAATTCTCAGGGGGATCATTGCCCGCGGAGCTGGTCTGCGGTGACAACACGCACATCGGATCGGCGCTGAAAACGCATGATCCGGTTCTGAAACAGGCACCAGGAGATCAAGCCGCGCGATCTGGGGCGGGTGGGCACCCCTAAATCCCAATTAATGTGATATCGTTGGGACTTCGCGGTCTTATCTGCTTGCATCATATTGCGCCCAACCCTAGAAGGACCACTGATTTTGACCGCCGCAGACGCCTCTGCGGCCCGATGCAATGGATGAGGACGACTATGCAGGTCACCGAGACACTGAACGAGGGGCTGAAACGCGCCTACACAATGACACTGAGCGCCAAGGAACTGGACGATAAGGTTCTGGAAAAGCTTAAAGAAGCACAGCCCGACGTCGAAATGAAGGGTTTCCGCAAGGGCAAGGTTCCGCTGCCGCTGTTGAAAAAACAGTTTGGCCAGCGCGTGCTGGGTGAAGCCATGCAAGAAGCTGTTGACGGCGCGATGTCTCAGCATTTTGAAGACAAGGGCGAGCGTCCTGCCGGTGAACCTGCGGTCAAAATGACCAAAGAGGACTGGAAAGAGGGCGACGACGTAGAAGTCGAAATGTCTTATGAGGCATTGCCTGAGGTTCCCGAAATCGACCTGAGCAAGATCAAGCTGGAAAAACTGGTTGTCAAAGCGGGCGACGCTGCTGTGGACGAGGCCCTGGGCAACCTGGCCGAGAACGCGCAGGATTTCAAAGATCGCAAGAAGGGCTCCAAGGCCAAAGACGGCGATCAGATTGAAATGGATTTCCTTGGCAAAGTGGACGGCGAAGCCTTTGAAGGTGGCAGCGCTGAGGATTATCCGCTGGTGTTGGGTTCCAACAGCTTTATCCCCGGATTCGAAGAACAGCTGGTTGGCGTAAAAGCCGGTGAAGAGAAAGCCGTAACGGTTTCTTTCCCGGCCGAGTATCAGGCCGAGCATCTGGCGGGCAAAGAGGCTGTGTTTGATTGCACCATCAAAGCGGTCAAAGAGCCGGTTGCAGCTGAGATCAATGACGAGTTGGCAACAAAGTTCGGATCCGAGGATCTGGCGGCGTTGAAAACTCAGATTGGCGAACGTCTGGAACAGGAATATTCAGGTGCGGCGCGTGCTGTCATGAAGCGTAACCTGCTGGACGCGCTGGATAAAAAGGTCAGCTTTGAACTGCCTCCAACCATGGTTGAGGTCGAAGCCAAGCAGATCGCGCACCAGCTGTGGCATGACGATAACCCCGATGTTGAGGGTCATGACCACCCTGAAATCGAAACCACCAAAGAGCACACCGACCTGGCCGAGCGCCGCGTTCGTCTGGGCCTTTTGCTGGCCGAGCTGGGCCGTAAATCCGAGGTTGAAGTGTCGGATGCTGAAATGTCCCAGGCGGTCATGGAGCAGGCGCGTCAATACCCAGGGCAAGAGCGCGAGTTCTTTGAATACGTTCAGTCCAATCCGGGTATGCAACAACAGATGCGTGCGCCGATCTTTGAGGACAAAGTGGTTGAATATGCGTTTGAGCAGGTCAAAGTGACCGAGAAAGAGATCAGCAAAGACGATCTTCAGAAGGCTCTGGAAGCTCTGGAAGATATGTAATCTTATCCGCCAGTTGCATGACGCAATGAATGTGGGCCGCCCTACCGGGGCGGCCCTCTTCGTTTGCGCAAGGGAACGGTGGGTGGTCAACCCCAGCCGTCAAATTTGCAACGCAAGTTGGGGGTCAGGCGTCACTCATCCGGCGCGCACGAAGCATCTCGGTGATTGCGTCCTTCAGGGCCAAAGCATCCGAGCGTTCCCGCTCGGTCGTGGCACAAAGCAGCTGTTCATCGCAATAGCTGTGTAACTCTGATTCCATAATGCCGGGGTTTCTTGCCTGCTCTGCGGCAATGACGATTTCTTCATCGAGGAAAATCTCGCCTTCAATCCCGGCAAAAGCCCGAACTTTGTTGATCCGCTCATCCGTGCAGTCACACAGGGCGGCCAGTGCTTTGACCTTTCCCATTTGCGCGGTTTTGCCGACATAGCCATAGGGCGCGTTATCTGATCGCTTCAGAACCCGGTCCATCACAGGGTCAATCACGGTGATGATATCTGAGATCCCTGAGTTTTTCCCGTATTCCAGAATGCCAGCCATCAATTCACACGTGGCGTAAGAGACAGAATTGCGCGCAGTCCCTTTTGCCAGACGGTCTCGATCCACGCAAAATCGGGTGCTTTCCCAAATCAAGGCGCTGCGCAAAGGAGGCTCACCATCCAGAATGTCATAAAATACATCAGACAGCATGTGTGGGCCCGTTGTTTGCAAAAGCCGGGCACAACCGACAACCTCATACTCATCATCCAGGCAAATCACATATGCCGGATCAAGCTCATCAAACTCATCAATTTCACGACCATTGGTAACACGTACATCCCAGCCCATGCGGTCTTGAAACACGCGGGCTCGTAATTTGTACATATCGTCAAGAATTGTCGTAAATTTGGATTTGTTTATACCGTCTACTAAAATTAACATCTCTCTTCCCCTCAGCAGTTTTGAATATTGAGGAGAAGTCTAAGCCGCTTCGCCAACATTGGATATTGGGGAAATCCCGTATATGGGACCGAAACTTGTTAACCATTTGTTAATGAGTTCGCGTTTTTGGGGCTAACCAGGATAAACTTTTGGGTTTACCCCGGATAAATGAGACCCATGCTGACGGCACGACCGACGGCTTGTGAGGTGGTTAACGCACTGAGCTTCTCTCGGCTGGAGCGCAAATGCACCTCAACGGTGCGGGGTGAAATAGACAAGATATCGCCGATGTCTTGTTGAGATTTACCAACAGCCACCCATTGCAGGATCTCAATCTCGCGAGCAGACAAGGCAGGATACCGTAAAATATCCAGCAGATGGTCAGACTTCATAACCCTGTCATGCATGTAGACCGCGCTTAACTGCAGGTCTGCAATGATGTGTTTTTTGAGTTTGGCCCATTTTTGGGGCGCGGTACGCGAAGTGACGCTGAACAACCCGATTTCGCCGTAGGGGCCGCGGATCGGCACTGTCATACCAATATCTGGCAACCCAAAATCATGCGCCTGAGAAAAGACATTGCCAAAGGCTTTGGTTTGCTCAAGACGCGACCAGTCCACGGGGGCAATGCTGCGCGCGGCGCTCCGCAGGGTAGGATCGCTCAGATGAAGGTTCTTTTGCATGTAGTGATCACGCCAGGCATCGGGATAGGTGGTGAAGGCCACAACCTTGCCACTTACCGGGTTTGCCGATGCGTAGGAGGCATAATCGAGATCCAGCGTGTTACAAATTTTGGAAAGATAATCCACAAAATCATGGCGCCCCTCAGGGGTGGCAGCAAGGTCAATCAGCTCCATTTCGGATGCCCCGAATTTTGGGCAAAGCCGACGTCAAACGTGCCGAAGTGAGGCGATAATTCCTGATGGCTGATGCCAGACAAGACCATAGCAGGGCGCAAGTCTGGCAGTTTCATGAATGCAAAACTCACCGCGAGCCATTGACGTAGCTGATGTTCAGCAAGGTTCAAAAATCTGGTCATACATCCCCCCTATCCCAATACGGCGCGTTTATACGAGATTGCAGAAATTGGCGGCTTGATTATCGCATAGCGATTATAGCATCTAAGGCAAACAACTGTCGATGTTTGTATCCGACAGACAGCGAGTTGGAGCCGACATAAAAAAGGCCGCCTTTGTAAGAACAAGGCGGCCTCAGATTAGGTGTGTTAAACGGGATCAGTCTTCAGATGTCTCGTCATCATCGTTGCTGTCTGCAACGGACACAGCCAGATCATCGTCGTCATTCGCGGCAGAACCGATGTCTTCGAACAGTTCAGCGATTTCGAATTCAGCAGCTTCTTCAGCTTCGGCGGCCGCATCCTGAATGGATTTGCCCGAGGCTTGCAATTCGGCTTCTTCAGCCGAGCGGGCCACGTTCAATTCGATGGTTGCCGAGACTTCGGGGTGCAAAGACACGATAACATCGTGCAGACCCAGATCTTTGATCGGGCGGGCCAAGGCGACCTGCTTGCGATCAACGGTGAAACCACCCTCAACAGCTGCTTCAGCCGCGTCACGGGTCGAAACCGATCCGTACAGCGCGCCGGCATCCGAAGCCTGACGAATCACGATGAACTGCTGTCCATCCAGCTTTTCAGCCATGGCTTCGGCTTCTGTGCGGGTTTCCAGGTTGTTGGCTTCAAGCTGTGCTTTGCGGGTTTCAAAATCCGCAATGTTACGCTCGGATGCCGACAATGCTTTGCCCTGAGGCAGCAAGAAGTTGCGGGCATAGCCCGGCTTCACATCGACAACTTCGCCCATTTGGCCCAGCTTGGCCACACGTTCAAGAAGGATAACTTGCATTTGGGTTTCTCCTTACTTCACAGCGTAGGGCAGCAAGGCCAGAAAACGTGCGCGTTTGATGGCACGGGCCAGCTCGCGTTGTTTCTTGGCCGAAACGGCGGTGATACGGGACGGCACGATTTTGCCACGCTCAGAGATGTAGCGTTGCAGCAGTTTCGTGTCTTTGTAATCAATCTTTGGCGCGTTCTCACCCGAGAAGGGGCAGACTTTGCGACGGCGGAAAAATGGTTTTGTAGCCATAACTTAGTATCCTTTCTTCAGGTGATTAGCGGCGCTCGCGGCGGTCGCTGCGTTCGTCACGCTTTTGCATTTGTACGCTGGGGCCTTCGACGTGCTCGTCAACCTTGATGGTCAGCACGCGCATTACGTCGTCGTGCAGGCGCATCAGGCGCTCCATTTCCTGAATAGCCGCTGCAGGTGCATCGGTTTTCAGGTAGGCGTAGTGGCCCTTGCGGTTTTTGTTGATCTTGTAGGCCATCGTTTTGACGCCCCAATACTCGTGCTCGACGAGTTTGCCGCCATTGTCGGCAAGGACAGTACCAAAATGTTCGATAAGGCCTTCGGCTTGCGTGTTGGACAAGTCCTGACGCGAGATAAAGACATGCTCATAAAGAGACATGGATCGTTTCCACTTCTGTCAAGGCGCATTTCATAGGGGGGCCAATTCCTTCCACGACCCATCCACGAGAGACTGCGCGGTTCATAAAAACTGCGGAAGGAGGCTGGCATATACGATGGATTCCCTATGCAGGCAAGGGGGGCTGGGGGGATGAGGTGAAGCGGCCCAAATTCTCCGTGTTGGTGCCGCATTCTGGTCGCTTTTTCTGTCGATTATTCCAATCGGGGACAGAACGATAAAAGAGGTCTGACATGGTTGCATTAAGTGACACACATGCTGAATTAGGCGTTGCACCTGATTTCGATCAAGCCAAAGCGTTGCGCGAGTCACTGAAGACACCTGCGTCGGTCAATCGAGGCGGGCGCATATTTTTGGGGTCGGTCTTGTGCATTTCTGCACTGGGCCTGTGGTTGGTGCCGGTGGATGCTGGTGACGCGGCCATGCAATTGATCAAACTTTTGGTGTCCGTGGTGATGCTGGCACTGGGGATGATGTTTATCTTTTCGATCAACCGCCGGGCTGAATTGCCGGAAATTCAGATTGATACGCTCAAACGCGAACTGCGTGTGATCAAGCGCGATCATGCAAACAACCCGTTCGTTGAAGCGTTTCATGCCTTTGAAAATATGGCTGAAATCAACCTGAAAGGCCATCACCTGAGCGCGCGCGATGCGGATGGGCAGGTCATTGTGTCGGTTCCGTTACGTGACAAGGCGACTGCCCGCGCATTGCAGGCCGCACTGGACCAGGTGAGCTGACAACACCGCGCTATCGGCGGATGTTCGCAAATACACACAATGTGTTGAAGATTGAGGTGTTGCTCTGCGCGGCGTGCGTGGTCAATTCTTGTTTCATCTTAAACTTGTCATAGTAAGGGACAACTGATGAAACACTTTGTATTTGCTGCGGCACTGGCCGGGGCTGCTGCCTTGGCGACCGGTGCTTCCGCCGCCTCTGAAAAATATACGCTGGACGCCAGCCATAGCCAGGTTGTGTTTTCCTACACTCACCTGGGATTCTCCACCACCTACAACATGTTCTCAGGCTTTGACGGCGAGATCATGTTTGATAAGGACGATCCGGCCGCATCCTCGGTCAGCGTATCAATGCCGCTGGACTCGCTGTTCACCGGTTGGGAAGAGCGGTTTGCCCATTTCATGTCACCGGATTTCTTTGATGCCAAGGGCGGAGAAATGATCAGTTTTGACTCCACCGGTATTGAGGTGACGGGCGACACTACAGCTTTGATTACAGGTGATCTGACAATCAACGGCATGACCAAATCCGTTGTGCTGGATGCCAAGCTGAACCAAAGCGGCGATCACCCAATGAAGGGCAAGCCCTGGGCTGGCTTTGATGCCACCACCACTGTTTTACGGTCAGATTTCGGCGTGGGTGGTTTTGCCCCACACGTCAGCGATGAGCTGAATGTGATGATTTCGATTGAGGCTGAAAAGGCCGAGTGATTTTTGCACTCACCTCGTTAAAGCGTTTCGCGTAACACCTTAACCAGAGGTTTTGCCCGAAACGCCCACGACGGGGATCACTCGTCGGTCTTAGTCGCAGTCTTCGCAGTCTCTTGATCTGCTTTGAATTTTTGTAGCTTTGCCAGCAGGAAGGCGCGCGCCTTGATGTTGGCGCGGCGTACACGCACGGCCGTCAAAAACGCCTCTTCGGCGGTTTGCGAAGTGGCCCCCATCATTGTGGCCACTTCGTTGGCCAGCTCTTCGTCACCAATGACATCCATTGCCTTGATAACGTCAACAGCCAGCGCATCAGCCAGATCTTCGGTGATACCCATGATCAGCGCGTTGTTTCAGTCAGGCGGCGTTTTACATAGCCGGTGACGCTATCAATCATCGTGTCCATATGGGGCTCTTCAAAGAAGTGGCCTGCCCCTTCGACTTCTTGATGGGTGATAGTAATGCCCTGCTGCTCATGCAGCTTGTTCACCAATGCGGTGGTGTCTGCGGGCGGTGCCACGCGGTCATTCAGCCCATTGATGATCAGCCCAGAAGACGGGCAGGGGGCCAGGAACGAAAAGTCGTACATATTGGCCGGCGGCGAAACCGAGATGAACCCTGTAATCTCAGGTCGGCGCATCAGCAGTTGCATGCCAATCCAGGCCCCGAATGAAAAACCGGCAACCCAACAATGTTTGGAATTGTTGTTCATGGATTGCAGATAATCGAGGGCGGATGCGGCATCGCTCAGCTCGCCCACACCTTGATCATATTCACCCTGAGAGCGCCCAACGCCGCGGAAATTGAACCGCAGCACCGTAAAGCCCATATTGTAAAAGGCGTAGTGAAGGTTGTAGACAACCTTGTTGTTCATCGTACCACCAAACTGCGGATGCGGATGCAACACGATGGCAATCGGTGCATCACGCTCCTTTTGTGGGTGGTAGCGACCTTCAAGGCGGCCTTCTGGGCCAGCAAAAATAACCTCGGGCATAGGTGCCTGGTATCCTTTGTCAGGGGGCTTTGCAGATTTCTTGACGAAATCCCTCAACCATCTTAGAACGTTTCTAAATTCCAGCCCGGATTATTGTCTTTGCCGGAACGGTTGAAAGCGAGATAAGACTTCAGACGCGCAAGGTCAATCAATTCGCAGGGAATCGCAGATGAAACTGAGCACCAAAGGACGCTACGCGATGGTCGCCCTGGCCGATATCGCCTTGCAAGACAATGAAAACCTGGTGACCTTGGGGGAAGTGTCGCGGCGCCAGGATATTTCGCTGCCATATCTGGAGCAACTGTTCGTTAAACTACGGCGTGCCAATTTGGTGGCTTCGGTGCGTGGCCCCGGTGGCGGCTATCGCCTGGCACGGCCCGCATCCGAAATCCGTATAACTGAGGTGTTGGAGGCCGTAGATGAAACCGTGGATGCGCTGCACAAAGGGGCAGGGGCGTCAGGGGCGGCCTCAGGGTCACGCGCGCAGTCGATGACCAATCGTCTGTGGGAGGGGCTGAGCGCGCAGGTCTATGTGTACCTGCACCAGACCCGGCTGAGCGATGTGATTGGCAACTCACTAGCGCCCTGTCCGGCTGTGCCCAACCTCTTTGATATTGTGGATGAGGACTGAGATGTCCAACACTGACATTCAGGCTCTCACGGAGCTGCAAGGCTTACCCGTGTTGATTGACCACGATGGCATCGTGGTGCTGGATGATCTCAGCACGTGGGCCACTCCGGCCGAGCGTGGCGTGCATCGCCGCGCCCGGATCAATGCGATTGCATTCGCCGGTATGTCGCCAGAGGAGTTGCACCTTTTCTTTGCCCGTACGTCACACGCTGCTGTCAAAAGCTGGAACGCCCAGCAATCGTTCTTTGGAAAGATCCAAAACATGGTGACCACCCGCAATCCCGGCTATGCCGAAGTGCCGGGGCGCATTCTGTCGCAATGCCTCAAGGTTCTGGGTGAGGAAGTCGAGGGCACCGTATCGCAGGCCAACACCTATCTTTTGCGTGCTGATGTGGCTGCGGATTTCCGCAGTCAGCTGCAGTCGCTGGTTGAGGCTGCTGCATGAGCCGGACTTACTTGGACTACAATGCCACTGCTCCGTTGAGAGCAGAGGCCCGTGCCGCAATGATTGAGGCGATGGATGTGGCGGGCAATCCGTCAAGCGTTCATGCCGAAGGGCGCGCGGCGAAGGCTTTGATCGAGCGCTCTCGGGCGCAGGTGGCTGAGGCTGTGGGGTGCAAGCCGCAGGAAGTCATCTTTACCTCCGGCGCCACCGAGGCCGCGCGTGTTCTGAACTTTGCACATGACGGCATGGATGTGCTGGTGGATGAAACTGCCCATGATGCGCTCTGGGTGCAGGCTAAAATGCACAGCTGGCCTGACCACCCGTTTGGGCCGGGGCACACACTGGCCATGGGGCTTGCCAACTCGGAAACGGGTCTGATCACGCAGCCACCTGAAAAGTTGGACAGCCAGTACCCTTTCGGCCAAGCCCGCGCGGATAGGCTCTGTCTGGATATCACGCAGGCCATTGGGCGCATTCCGTTTTCTTTTGCCTGGTCGGGTGCTGACATGGCTGTTTTATCTGCGCACAAGCTGGGCGGACCCAAAGGGGTCGGCGCGTTGATCCTTCGCCAAGGTATAGATATCGCGCCCCTTAATATGGGGGGAGGTCAGGAAATGGGCCGCCGTTCAGGCACTGAAAATGTGATTGGCATCGCCGGTTTTGGCGCAGCAATCGAGGCCGCCATGCAAGACCTTGCTGATGGAAAATGGCAGGACATCGAAAAACTTAGAAACATTCTAGAAAAGACTATTGAGGAATCTACAAAAGAGACTATTTTTGTCGGGAAATCAGAACAGCGGTTGCCGAATACCTCTTGCATCCTCACATCTGGCTGGAAAGGCGAGAC
>DFBW01000010.1:22154-24273 GCA_002366775.1 Roseovarius sp. UBA3070
GTCAAAGACGGCGTGGACCGCGAAACCGTGGATGCCGTGCGCGAGGTCAGCACCTATAAATACGGCTGGGAAACCGACATTGAAATGGAATACGCCCCCAAAGGGCTGACCCATGATATTGTACGTTTGATTTCCTCAAACAACGACGAACCCGAGTGGATGACCGAGTGGCGGCTGGAGGCTTATGAGCGCTGGCTGAAGCTGAAAGAGCCCGATTGGGCGATGGTGGACTACCCTGAGATCGACTTTCAGGACCAGTATTATTACGCGCGCCCCAAGTCGATGGAGGTCAAACCCAAGTCACTGGATGAGGTCGACCCCAAACTGTTGGCGACCTATGAAAAACTGGGCATTCCGCTGAAGGAACAGATGATCCTGGCCGGTGTCGAAAGCGGCGAAGCACCTGCCGAGGGTCGCAAGGTGGCGGTGGATGCTGTGTTTGACAGTGTCTCTGTTGGCACCACGTTTCAGGCCGAACTAAAGAAAGCCGGCGTGATCTTCTGCTCGATCTCCGAGGCGATCCGCGAACACCCTGACCTCGTGAAGAAATACCTTGGCACCGTCGTGCCTGTGTCGGATAATTTCTATGCAACGTTGAACAGCGCTGTCTTCTCTGACGGCTCGTTTGTCTATGTGCCGCCCGGCGTGCGTTGCCCGATGGAGCTGAGCACCTATTTCCGCATCAATGCCGAAAACACCGGCCAGTTTGAGCGCACGCTGATCATTGCCGACAAGGGCAGCTACGTCAGCTATCTGGAGGGTTGCACCGCGCCTCAGCGCGACATTGCACAGCTGCACGCCGCGGTGGTTGAGATCGTGATCGAAGAAGACGCCGAGGTGAAATACTCCACCGTTCAAAACTGGTATCCCGGTGATGAAAACGGCAAGGGCGGTATCTATAACTTTGTCACCAAACGTGCTGATTGCCGGGGTGACCGTGCCAAAGTGATGTGGACACAAGTAGAAACCGGATCAGCCGTGACGTGGAAATACCCGTCCTGCATCCTGCGCGGTGATGACAGCCAGGGCGAGTTTTACTCGATCGCCATCACCAACAATATGCAACAGGCCGATACCGGCACCAAGATGATCCATCTGGGCAAGCGCACCAAGTCGCGGATTGTGTCCAAGGGTATTTCGGCGGGCAAGGCACAGAACACCTATCGCGGGCTGGTGTCGATGCACCCCAAGGCCAAGGAAAGCCGTAACTACACCCAATGTGACAGCCTGCTGATCGGCGCTGGCTGTGGTGCCCACACGGTTCCCTATATCGAGGTAAAGAACAATTCATCTCGGGTTGAGCATGAGGCGACAACCTCCAAAGTAGATGACGACCAGCTGTTCTATTGCCGCCAGCGTGGCATGGACGAGGAAACAGCGGTGGCCCTTGTGGTCAACGGCTTCTGCAAGGATGTGTTGCAAGCCCTGCCGATGGAATTTGCCATGGAAGCGCAACAATTGGTGGCGATTTCGTTGGAAGGGTCAGTGGGGTGAAGCCGGGAATTTGGTGGAAATATGTTCCGAGTGTTCCTCGTTCACGGCAACTTAGTGGTCTGTTGCTTGGTATTTTGATGTGGCCCATTGTTTTCGTGGCGTTGGGGCTTTGGGCGATCTACGGATACTTTGTAGCCATCGCCTCAGTTGCGGCTTTGATGCTCGTTGTGTCGATTGGCGTCAAATTTATAGTGAGTAAATTCAAATGATCATCACAACCACTAACAATATCGAGGGCCGCTCGATCACCGATTACCGCGGGATCGTTGTGGGTGAGGCAATCATGGGCGCCAATGTGGTGCGCGATGTGTTTGCCTCGATCACCGATATCGTTGGCGGGCGTTCGGGGGCGTATGAATCCAAACTTCAGGATGCCCGCGACACCGCGATGCATGAGCTGGAAGACCGTGCATTGGCGCTTGGTGCCGATGCGGTTGTGGGCGTTGATCTGGATTACGAAGTGGTGGGCAATTCCATGCTGATGGTCTCGGCGAGCGGCACAGCGGTAAAGCTGGCCTGACATGACACACCCCACCCGGATAGATCGCCCTGAGCTGACCTTGCCTGATGCCGAAGCGGCATTGGTGCGGTCCTGCTATCAAGACGCCGATGTGATCCTTGAATA
>DFBW01000302.1:0-1200 GCA_002366775.1 Roseovarius sp. UBA3070
GATGCAGGCAGCCTGACGCTGAATGCAGCCGCCATTGGTGGTGACGCTACGATCAATGCCGCCGAAGCAGCCGCAGGCGTGGATGTGACCGGCACAGCCGATCCCGGCGCGACAGTGATTGTCACGCTGGACGGTGTCAGCCACACAACACAGGCCAATGGCAGCGGCAATTGGGTCACAACCTACACCAGCGCAGAAATCACTCCAGGTGGCAATCTGAACCCCGATGTTTCAGCCGTGACGACTGATGCGGCTGGCAACTCAACCAACGTTCAGGCCACTGTGCATGTTGATACACTGGTCGAGAATCTGGCACTGGGTGACTATGATTTGGCCACCACCACGGGTGGCGGCGATGTGATCAACAATGCGGTCGCCTCGTCTGGCTTTGACATCACCGGCACGGTTGAGGTCGGATCGACTGTTACTGTCACCCTTGACGGCGTCAGCCATCAGGCGGTTGTGGATGGGTCAGGCAACTGGACGGCCAGCTTTGGCGCAGGTGAAATCACCTCGGGCGAGCGTGATGCAAACCTGACGGTGGATGTCACTGATCCTGCTGGTAACACGTCACAACTGAATGACACGGTTGAAGTAGACACCTTTGTGAATGCGCTCAGCCAGACCGGCAACATCGCAGGTAACAATATCATTAACGCCGCTGAGGCCGCCGATGGTGTGCAGGTGGCTGGGCAGGTTGAGCCCGGCTCAACCGTGACCCTGACGACCTTTGACCAGACCTATAATGCCACCGTTGACGGCGCTGGCAACTGGTCGGTAACCATTCCGGGCGGGGCCATTTCGGCCACAGGCGGCGCGGTTGACATGCTCATTGCGGCCACCGATAGCGCAGGCAACACCAGCTCGATCACCGAAAGTGTGACCGTGGATACAGTGGCGCCCGTGGGCCCCGACATCGTGGGGGTTTTCCGCGAAGGCGGCGGTGGCTATCGCAGCGTGACAGCTGAAACCTCCGACGATGATGTGACCATCCATCAGGTCGACGGTGGCGGCAATGTGAACGAAATGTCGCTCCATGCCTCTGAGGATGCTTTTCTGGGCGAGACGGATTACCACTTCCTGAATGGCACTGGTGCCAGCACAACCATCCCCGATGGGTCTGAGTTGATCGTGACCAACACCGATGACGCGGGCAATGCCAGCTCAACCTATCTGGTGCTGGATGAAACCACGACAACA
>DFBW01000302.1:1310-3965 GCA_002366775.1 Roseovarius sp. UBA3070
GGCGCCACAGATGCGGGCACCCGCGATGTCGATGGCGAGACGTTCAACGTCTTTACGCTGGGCGATGATGCAACCATCCTGATCGACGACGAAATCATCGTTGTCATCTAAAATTACCGGGCTGCGCATCCCTCACATACATAAAAGCTACCGATCAAGGGGCGGATAATGGGGCAGTGGGACAAGACCAGATTTGGGGCGGCCGTGTGTGTGGCAAGCCTGACTTTGGCCGGATGCATGAAATCCGAAGACGAAGGTACGGTATCGCGGTTTTTGTCCAAAAGCCCTGAAGCCGAAGTGGTGGCGCGGCAAAAAGAAGCCGCCAAGTCACCCATCATTTCAGAATTGCAAGCGCGCCGCAGCGTGTTGCCCGCCGGGTCAAGCTTTGCGCAGATCGCAGGGCCAGTGCTGGCCGCCAACAGCCGGGCCGCCGAAAGTGAGCTGAAGTCAGCCCGCCTGCGCGCCTCCGCGGCCAACAAGAACTGGCTGCCCACAATCGGGCCCAACATCAGCCTGACCAGCCTGTCAGACATCGTGGCGCAAATCATCGTGGAGCAGGTGCTGTTTGACAACGGCCGCAAAAAGGCCGAACGCGCTTTTGCCAAAGCCGATGTCGAAGTGGCCGCCGTGATGCTGGCCGACGATACCAACGACCGTGTGTTGACGGCCCTGTCGCTGTACCTCGACGCCACTGAGGCCCGCGAACGCGTAACGCTGGAGCAACGCACCCTCAAAGATATGCAGCAGTTTGAGTGGATCATGAACGAGCGCGTCAAAGGCGGCGTGTCGGATATGTCTGATCTGCATGTCATCCGCGCCAAGCTCAGTGAAATCAAGGCCACATTGGCCGCCCAGAACGAAGCCACAGCCACAGCACTGGCGGAACTGAATGCGATGTCGAGCGAGCCGCTTAATCTGGTGTCGGGCCTGACGGATGTCTTTGTCAGCACCTCGGACGCGGTCCCGCTGGATGTGTTGGAAGCCGACGCCGAAAAAGAGCGTGACATTGCCCAGGCCACCATGGATCGCGCCGGATTTCTGCCCGGCGTGTCCGCTGGCGGCACATTGGGTGATGGCGGCTCGGGCATAGGGGTGAACATTACCTCAGATCAGCTATTGGGTCTTGGCACAGGGGCCAGCCTCAAGGCCATCGACGCCGAAAAAGAAGCCGCCGGTCGCCGGGTGGCGCAGGCGCAGGAAGACGCCAACCGTACATTGGCGCGTCTGGATCAACGCGCCTCGGCGCTCAGCCGACAAGTGGGCGAAGCGGCCAATCTGACCGCGCAAGCCAAGGTCAATCTGGACCTGTTCCAACAACAATATGAGGCCGGGCAACGCCAGGTCATGGATGTGGTCGGTGTCTACGAGACCTTCGCCGCGCGCCAAACCAGCGAAGTTGGCCTGAAATATGAGCTGGCCCTGACACGACTGGAAATCGCCCGAAATCTGGGCCTTCTGGCCGACGGGAGCGCGATTTGAGCAAGCCGCCGGTCACATTCTCTATCACCGGCGGATCGAAATCGGTGCTCAAGGCGGTGTCCAATTCGGATGCTCCACCACAAGACGCGCGCAAGCCCCAATCACGCTTCGGCGTAAAAGCCGAAGCACGCGCAGAGCTGGGCGCGACCTATGCGTCGATCCTGGGGGCCGAGGTGCTGGCCCGCGATATCCTTGAGGCCATGATGGCCTCAGAGGCGCAAGACGATGCCCCGCAACCCGAAGCATTGGCCGATGGGCTGGCTGCCACCGGGTTGATGACCGAAGTGGAAAGCGTGTCGTTCTGTGCGCCCGACCACTGGCCTGCCTTGGCCCAGATGACCTCCGGCCAGTTCATTCTGGTGATGGAGCAATCGCGCGGTGATCTGGTGATCTATGACCAGACCTGCACCGACAACCGCGCCCATATACCTCTGGGCGAATTTGAACCCTATTTCACCGGCATGATTGTGCGCGCCGAAGCGCCGCTGCAATCGGTGGCCAAAGCGCATGAGGACCAAAGCGCCGCGCCACATTGGTTCTGGGGGCAGTTCCACCGCTTTCGCCGCCATTTTGGCGAGGTGATGCTGGGGTCATTCGTGGCCAACCTATTGGCTGTTTCGGTGGCGCTGTTTTCCTTGCAGGTCTATGACCGCGTGATCCCGCACCAATCCGAGGCCACGCTTTGGGTGCTGGCGGCTGGCGCGTGTATGGCCCTGCTGATGGAGGCGTTTTTGAAAATCGCCCGCTCGCGTCTGATGGACGGGGCGGGGCGGCAGATTGAGCTGAATGTGCAAAAGCTGTTGATGGACCGCATCTTGGGGATGCGTTCAGAATTGGCCGGGCGTGCCCCGAGCCGCCTCTTTGCCTCAATGCGCGAATTCGGATCGGTGCGCGAGTTTTTCACCGCCTCGACCGTTGGCACATTGGCTGACATCCCGTTTATCTTTGTGTTCCTCGCCCTTGTGGCATCCATTGCGGGCAACGTGGTCTGGCTGCTGGTTCTGGGCGACTTTTTGATGGTGGTCCCCGGCTTCCTGCTCCAGCGCAAGATGATCCGCCTGACCGAAGAAACCCAAGGTGCCTCGGCCAAATCCTCACGCCTGTTGCACGAAGCGATTTTTGAGCTGGACACCGTTAAGACCGGGCGCGCCGAAGACCGTTTTCGCCGCTCATGGG